>NZ_JBHWJL010000088.1:0-18119 GCF_042731495.1 Streptomyces sp. NPDC059853 | reverse complement strand
AACTCCGCCGCCGACCGGTACGGCTCGATGGACAACGTCAACAGCGCCTACTGACAGCCCCGGCCGCACGACGCCCGGTACCCCACCCACGGGATACCGGGCGTCGCCGCGTGTCACCGTCCGCCGGCGCCACCCCCCGGCATCACGGGGGGAGAGGCCCACCGGGCGGGACGACCTCAGCCGGCGGCCCGCGCGGCGACCTCCTCGACGGCCGCGACGGCGATCTCCGGCTCGTCGACGTGGATGTAGTGTCCGCTGTTCTCCGCGGTGCTCAGCTCACTGTCACCGGAGAGCGCCAGCCACTGGTTCTGCCCCGCGGTCCAGTCCTCCTCCAGGCCCTCCCCGTACTCGGGCACCTCCGCCAGATACTGCTGGCCGTGCTGGATCACCCGCACCGGTATGTCACCCGCGGAGCGGACCTCCCCGTCGGTGAAGACGAGCCGCTCCGGGTTCTCCCCGTCGAAGATCGCGAGCGTCTGCTCGCGCAGCTCGCCCGCCGGGCCGGTGGCGGACTCGGGGATCCGCGACGAGAGATCGCCGGCCGCCGTGGGGGAGGTGCTGTCCAGCAGCACCAGACCCCCGACCCGGTCCTGGTGATCGGGAGCGTACCTGCCGGCGATCAGACCCCCCATGGAGTGCCCCACGAGGACGACCGGGCCGCCCCCGGCGACCTCGTCCAGGACCCCGGTCAGCGTCGTCCCGATGTCCTCGTAGTCCTGCGGGCCCTCCGGCTGGTCACTGCCCCCGGCCCCGAGCCGGTCGTACGAGCAGACACGGCCCTGCGCGCTCAGAGTCTCCTGCAACTCGGCCATGGTGGTGAGATCGTCGCCGCCGCCGTGCAGCAGGACGACCAGCGGCCGCTCCGCCACCGGGTCGCCGGAGCAGGAGACGTTCACCGAACGGCCCCCGACGCTGATCACCCCGGTCCCGGTGAGCAGGTCCTCGCCACCCTCGGGCGCGGGTGCGGAGGATTCCGTGTCGGTCACCGGCTCCGTCGAGTCGCAGCCGACCAGCCCGGCACCGGCGAGGGCGCAGCACAGCGCGATACCAGCGGCGGTCGCGAGCTTCTTGCGGATCATGAATGCCTCCGAAAGGACAGTGGGGGAAGGGGCCAAACCGGTGCCGCAGCAGCCTGGCACCGGCACGAACACCCGTGACAGGACGCGGAGTTCGAGCAAGATCCACACTAGGCACGACCGTCGTGCGGGACTAATGGGCCAAGATCCCCGATGCACAGTGGTGCTGGCACCACCCCTCGCCGCCCACCACCCCGTCACAGCATCAGCAGCAGCCGTGTGTTCGCCACGAGCTTGCGGTTCACACTGGTGCTCTGCACGAAGATCGTGAAGTCCTCGTTGTGATGCGGCTTGACCCGGACCTCCACATCCGGCAGGCCGAGCAGCGCCCGCGCCTCCGGCCCGGTGTACACCTTGTCCGTCTTCTTCTCCAGCACCGCGATCCGCTTCCGCGGCTGGATCTTCTCCGACTTGCTCAGCTGGTAGAACGCACCACCGGTGCGGTAGGTGTGCCCGCTCTCCACGACCCACTCCCGGATCCCCGCGTCCCGCGCCACCGGTATCAGCGCGTACGCCGACGGCTTCACCGGCGTCAGACCGGCCGCCTTGATGGTGTTGCTGTTGACCGCCTCCGCGCCGGTCGAGAACACCGCCCGCGACCCCCGTACCCCCTGGGTGCGCCCGATCATGAACTTCTCGGTGGCCTCCTGGATGACCTGCCCGGCCTCCTCCAGACCCTGCGTGCTCGTGGCGTCCCAGATGGCGATGTTGTCCTTCGGAAAGCCGTACCGCATGGCCTCCCGCTTGCCCATCTGATCCGGCACCAGCACGGCGAGCGTCCAGTTGTCCTCCTGCCGCTCGATCATCTCGGATACGGCCGCGATCAGCTGGCGCGGATCCTGGGAAGGAGCGTCCGGGCACCGATGACTCGCGTTCTCCTGCCCGTCGGTGAGCACGAACGTCAGAAAGCTGTGGTCCCCGTACAGCTGCGCCGTCCGGGCCAGCTCCCGCTGCGACTTCAGAGCGGCAGCCAGCAGCGCCGTGATCCCCCCGGCCCGGTACAGCTGCTTCAACGACGGCATCCGCAGCACGTCCTTGTCATAGATGACGCACTCCACGGTGTTCGCGAACACATACACCGTGACCCGCGTCTCCTGGTCCAGCTCCCTGGAGCGGCGGGCCAGATAGGCGATCTGCTGGTCCGCCACCTCGACGACCTTGCTGCTCAGGTGCGACATCGACGAACTGGCGTCCAGCACCAGCGCGACGTGATTGATGTAGTTCTGCGGACCGGACATGGACAGCCCCCTCGTTCCGTTTGCGATGTCCCTCACCCTGCCAGGCACCACTGACAATCGACCCGTCCTCCGCAACCCGCCGCACGCGAGGAGCCTGCCTACCCGGTGACAGTCCATCAGGGCACTCGCCCACACCGCGCGTTCCCCCGTCCCGGGAACCGGAGCGGACCATTGACACGCCCACTGGTCTGGACCAACCTGGGGTGGCATCGGTGGCCACCGAACCTCCCGTACCCCCCACACTCGTTACGGAGGCAGGAGTGGACAACACTCACACCGCCGGCGCACGCCCCACACGTCACCGGCGGCTCGCCCTCGCCCTGGGATCCGGCGCACTCGCCGCTGTCCTCGTCACCACGGGCCTCGCCACCGGCGCCGGAGCCGGCGAACCGTCCGACCTGGCCGCCGGGGCCCAGGCGGTGCCCCGCCACGCGGTCACCGGCTACTGGCACAACTTCGACAACGGCTCCGTGATCCAGCGACTGGCCGACGTACCGGACGACTTCGACATCATCGCCGTGTCGTTCGCCGACTCCACCAGCGTCCCCGGAGAGATCGAATTCAACCTCGATCCGGTGCTCGGCTACACCTCCGAGCAGGAGTTCAAGGACGAGATCGCCGCCAAACAGGCCGCCGGAAAGTCGGTCATCATCTCGGTGGGCGGCGAACTCGGCAACGTCACGGTCAACGACTCCGCCTCCGCCCAGGCCTTCACCACCAGCACCCTCGCGCTCATGGACGAGTACGGCTTCGACGGCGTCGACATCGACCTGGAACACGGCATCAACGCCACCTACCTCACCCAGGCCATGGAGGGCATCCACGCGGCCACCGGGGACAGCCTCGTCTACACCATGGCACCGCAGACCATCGACATGCAGTCCACCAGCAGCCAGTACTTCCAGCTGGCGCTGAACACCAAGGACTTCCTGACCGTCGTGAACACCCAGTACTACAACAGCGGCACCATGCTGGGCTGCGACGGCCAGGTGTACGCCGCCGGCTCGGTCGACTTCCTCACCGCCCTGGCCTGCATCCAACTGGAGAGCGGCCTCGACGCCTCTCAGGTGGGCCTCGGCGTCCCCGCCTCTCCGAACGCGGCCGGCTCCGGCTACGTCAGTCCGGAGACGGTCACTGCCGCACTGGACTGCCTGACCCAGGGCGCCAACTGCGGCTCCTTCGTCCCCGACCGGACCTATCCCGGGCTGCGGGGAGCGATGACCTGGTCCACCAACTGGGATGCTCACAGCGGTTACGCCTGGTCGTCTGTCGTGGGCCCGCACGTCCGCGGCCTGCCCTGACCCCACCGGGTCGCCCCCGGGGAACCGTGCCGCCGCAGCGAGCCCGGCCACACGGTCCCCCGGGAGGGGCCCTCACCACCGTCCCTGCGCCACCCGGCGACTGGTGTGATCTGCTGCGTTCCAGCGCGTGCCGGTCCGGGGCGGCAGGGCAGGTGTCTTTCCGCTCGGCTGCGCGGGGGAGCGCCGGAGTGGCCGGCTGTTCCATGCTCTGCCGGCACCGAACGGGTCATCCCAGGACGGAACGCCATCACCGTCTGCTGCGGTTGGTTTTCATCGATCGTCTCGTCGGCGCTGTTTGCCGGTGTCTACGGGCTGTTCGTCGGCGGGGTCCGTGAGACTCGCCGGCTGGTCCGGGGCCCGTCCGGTGTCGGGCGACACCAGTGGGCGGTCCGCAGCGACGGCCCGCCCACCGCCGACCACGGCCCCGGTGCCGGTGGTGGGCCCACTCTTCCGGCTCAGGAACCGACAGGGCGGGCGCGGGAGCACCGACCTGGTGGTCTGACCGCGCCCGGCTCTCTCGGCGTCAATCCGCAATACTGTGGGCGCTCTTTCGGGTGAATATCCGATGGTTTCTGCCGGGCGCCACCCCGGACGGGAGAGTGTGAGAGCGTCACGCTGGCGGCGAAGGGGCCGCGGCCGGATGGAAGGTGGGGGCGCGATGCGAGCGGAAGCACTGAACCGGGTGAAGCTGGTGTTCACCCTTTTCGACGCTGATGGGAACGGTTACCTCGAGCCGGAAGACTTCGCCCTGATGGCCGACCGTGTGGTTCTGGCCGCTCCCGATGCCGGGGGAGGGGCCGAGGAAGCGCTGCGGGAAGCGTTCCAGCAGTGGTGGCTGTTCCTCCTCGGCGAACTGGACACCGACCGTGACGGCCGGATCAGCCTGCAGGAGTTCACCGCCGGGGTCCTGTCACCGGAACGGTTCCGCGAGGCGTTGACCGCCTTCGCCACGTCGCTGGCCACCCTGGGCGACCCTGACGGTGACGGGCTGGTCGAACGGCCCGTCTTCGAGGCCCTCATGACCGCGATCGGCTTCGAACGGGCCAACATCCACGCGCTCTTCGACGCTTTCGGCCCCACCGACGACGACCGTATCGAGACCGGAACCTGGATCACCGGGATCCAGGAGTTCTACAGCCCCGACCACGCCGGCATCCCGGGCGACCGGCTGGTCGGCGACCCCGTCCCCTGACCCCGGACGCACCGGTGCCCGCCGCCTCCTCGCTTCCCGGCGGGCGCCCGACACGCCTGTCACCCAGGTCCCGGGACAACACACCTGGCCCGTGTTCTACCCGAACAGATGGCGGTGGTG
This sequence comes from Streptomyces sp. NPDC059853, assembly GCF_042731495.1. NCBI lineage: Bacteria > Bacillati > Actinomycetota > Actinomycetes > Kitasatosporales > Streptomycetaceae > Streptomyces > Streptomyces sp. NPDC059853. The sequence continues at coordinate 13,192 of NZ_JBHWJL010000088.1, read as the reverse complement.
CCGGCTCCACGCCACTCGTGCGGCGAGTTCATCGAGGTAGCCGTTCGCGACCCAGTCCACCTGTGGCTGATGTCCTTCCAGAGCGAGCCGGCGCACCTGTTCTTTCGTTCTCTCCTGCATGTCGATGACCGCGTCGGCCAGCCCGTCGGTGGAGGTCAGCCCATAGGCCCCGGCGAATACCTCCAGCCGACGGCGCCGGTCGGGCGGCTCGGGGTAACGCAGCCAGCGCACGCACTCGGTGTCGTCCCGGAACGGCGCGACGTACTCCAGCGCGTAGGCGACGTCGTGCAGCCGGGGGGATGGGCGGGCGTAGTCCCAGTCCAGTATCCCGACGGGTACTCCGCCACGCCAGACGATGTTCCAGGGGCCGAAGTCACCGTGACACACGACTTCCTCGCTGTCCTCGTCCGGTCCGCTTTCTCCGGTGCACCAGCTGAGCCCGTGGGGCAGCCGGAAGCCGGTGACCGCGTCGTGATAGGCCCGCAGCAGGCGGGCGAAGGCCGTCAGCCCCGCGTCGTCGACCACGCCCGCCCAGCCCTGCGGCCCGGATTCCCCGCCCAGGTAGGTCAGGACCTCACGCCCCTGCTCGTCCACGCCTTTCACCTGTGGTGCGTGGGGAAAGCCCACGTCCTCCAGATGCCGCAGCAGTGCGTGCACCGCCGGGGTCCACGGGTGCACGGGCCGCCGCACGGTATCGCCGACACGCACCACCCTGCGATGCCGATCGCCCTGCAGCACATCCTCTGCCATGCCGCACATTCTGCGCACGGCCCGCGCGGAGCACACCTCCGATTCTGCCCCCTGCCCCACCAGCCGACTACCGTGAACCGGCATGACGCTCACCGACACCGAGATCACCGCCGAACTGATCCGTGATCTGCTGCGCGCGCAGCACCCGGACCTCGCGGACCGCCCACTGTGCCTCGGCGCCCGCGGCTGGGACAACCAACTGTGGCGGCTCGGCGACGACTTGGCCGTGCGGCTGCCCTGGGCGACCGACGCCGCAGACGATCAGCTGCGCAAGGAATACGCCTGGCTGCCCGCCCTCGTCCCTCACCTGCCGCTGCCTGTTCCCGTCCCGCAGCGGCTGGGCCTGCCCTCGGAGCGGTTCCCCCGCCCCTGGACGGTCACCACCTGGGTCCCCGGCACGCCCGCTGATCTGGCGCCCGCCACCGACGCCGGGGCCGCCGCAACGCTGGCGTCGTTCCTCACCGCCCTCCACCGCCCCGCCCCGGCCGGAGCACCGTCGGGCCGCGGCGGCCCCCTTGCCGACCACACCGACGGCTTCACCGCCCAGCTCGCCGAAGCCACCGACCTGGGCCTGATCCCCGACCCGGACACCGTGCGCCGTATCTGGGAGGACGCCGTCTCCGCGCCCGCCTGGAGCGGCCCGGCACGGTGGCTCCACGCCGATCTCCACCCCGCCAACGTCCTCACCGCCGACGGCACCTTCTGCGGCGTGGTCGATTTCGGAGCCCTCTGCGCCGGCGACCCGGCCTGCGATCTCGCCGCCGCCTGGAACCTGCTGCCGGACGGGGCCGGCGACGACTTCCACGCCGCCTACCGGCCGGCCCCCGACTCCGCGACCCTGCGCCGCGCCCGCGGCTGGGCCCTCATCCGCGTCCTTCTCGGCCTCCTCGTCGGCCACGCAGGCGAGCACGGACGCCCCGGAGGGAAACCCACCTGGGGCCCGCCTGCCCGGGCGGCTCTGGCGCGTCTTGCCGCAACCGTCCGCTGAACCACCGGCGCGGCCCCCGGGGCCTTGATAGAACATGCGGTATGACGGACTGTGCGATACGGGCGCTGCCTCCGGCCGGGCTGCTTCTGGCTCCTGTGCTGGCCTGGCAAGGCACCAGAATCAGACGCGACACACCACGGCTGCCCGAAGCGGATGGCCTCGACGGCACGGAGGGCACGGGCGATGGCCCGCCGTTGCGGTTGCTGGTCCTGGGCGATTCTCTCGCTGCGGGCTGCGGAGTGGACCACAACAGTGAGGGTCTGGCCGGCGTGATCGCCCGGGCCCTTGCCCAGCAGCACGGCCGGCCCGTGGCCTGGCAGGTCCTCGCCCGGCGCGGGGCCACGATCGCCTCGGCGCTGGACACACTTGTGCCCCGCATCCGTACGGTGCCTGATGTCGTCGTCATCTCGCTGGGGATCAACGAACTCACCCGTTTCCGCAGCCTTCGCCGGTGGCGCGCTCTGGTACGGCGCTTCCTGTCGGAGCTGCGCTGCCGCGTCGGCGACGAACCGGTGGTGGTCTTCTGCGGTCTCCCGCCGGTGGGCCGTTTCCCCGCGCTTCCCCAGCCGCTGCGTGGTGTGCTGGCCCTGCGGGCGCGCCTGATGGATCGTGATCTGCGGGCCGTGGCCGCCCGGTTCGCGGTCGGCCATGCCCCTCTGTCGGCTCCGGGGATCGCGGAGGGCCCGGGCGATTTCTTCGCCCGCGACGGCTTCCACCCTTCGGCCGCCGGCTACCGGGAGACGGTGGCGGCGTTCACCCTTTTCCCTGGGGTCCCGCCGCCGGGCCGCGTCCCGCCGTCTCCCGTGGCTGATGACCAGGCCCCGCTTCCGGAAACAACCGTGCCGCCGGACACGAAGGAGGCCGGGCGCAACGCCCCTTGACCGTTGTGGTGGTGTCCGGGCTGGTTGTGCTGGTCTGGGAGCAGGGTGGCCTCGGGGGTCTGGTCGGGGCCCTGCGCGCGCGGTGCCGGGTGGTTGCTGCCTGGTGGGCGTGTTTCCGGGTTTCTTCCGCTTATCGCTGCTGGGTGAGCGGGGGTCGCTTCTCGATGGCCGGCCGGGTCTGTCTGGCTGCGTCTGGCTGGGCCCGGGGGTGTTGGCTGGGTGTTTCGTCTCGTGGGGTGGATGGTCCGCGGTGACGGGCTGACGGGCTGACGGGGTGACGGCTGTCGGCTGGGTGCTGGTGTGGGTGGCTTGTGTGGCCGGGGTCTTGTTGATGGGCGGGCGGGCAGCGGCCTTGGTGGTGCTGGAATCCGTGTGGGCGTGACCGGAAATGGGGGGTTGGTGGCCCGGGGTTGGCTGTGTGGTGTTTGCTGTGTGGTGTTTGCTGTGTGGGCTGTTACGGGGCCGGGGGTGGCGGGGTGCAGGAGCGGGCCAGGGTGTGTGCCAGCGTGGTGGTTTCCGTGAGGGTGTCTACGGGCAGCGGCTGGGTGGCGAGGGCTCCCTCGTGCAGGACGAGGAGTTGCAGGGCCAGGGCGCGGGGTTCGGGACAGCCGGCCGCGCGGGCGAGTTCTTCGAACAGGCCGAGAAGCCAGTGTTTCTGCTCTGCGGCCACGTGGTGCGCGGGGTGTGCGGGGTCGGGGAGTTCGGCGAGCGCGTTGATGAACGCGCATCCGCGGGTGTTGGTCGTGCTCCAGATCCGCAGGGCCTCGAAGGGTGCGGTGACGGCTTCGGCCGGAGTGTCGCAGGCGTCGACGGCGGTCCGGACCAGCGCCCGCCACCGCCGGTCGCGTTCCTCGAGGTAGGCGGCCACGAGACGGTCTTTGGAGCCGAACCGGTTGTAGAGGGTCCGTTTGGTGACGCCCGAGTGTTCGGCGATCAGGTCCACTCCGACCGCGGTGATGCCGCGGTGGTAGAACAACTCCTCCGCTGCCGCGACGATGCGGCGGCCGGCCGGCGTCATGGTCTGTGCGTCCGCCACCGGGCACCCCGTTACTGATCGGTGTAACATGAGGAAAAGTTCACCGATCAGTATACCTTGGAGGAGGGGAGCCGATGATGACAGTGCCCGAGACCATGCGCGCGGTACGCGTCACCCGCCACGGAGGACCGGAAGTCCTGGAACGGGCCCGGCTGCCTCTCCCCGCACCCCGGCAGGGAGAGGTACTCGTCCGGGTCGCCGCCGCAGCGCTGAACAACACCGACCTGTGGACCCGCGAAGGCGCCTACGGCCGCCCCGCAGACCCCCGCGCGCTCTCGGGCTGGCGCGGCCCCGTCGACTTCCCCCGCGTCCAGGGCGCCGACGTGGCCGGCCGGATCACCGCGGTCGGCACCGGTACCCCCGGAAACCTGCTGGGCCGCCGCGTGGTCATCGACCCGGCGATCTACGACGGCACCGGCCCCGACGCCCACCCCGTGGGCCTGATGGGAAGCGAACGCGACGGCGGCTACGCCGAGTACGTCACCGCCCCGGCCGAACGGGTCCACGACATGACCGCCTCCCCGCTCACCGACGACCAGCTCGCCGCCCTGCCCACCGCGTACGGCACGGCCCTGGGCATGATCGAACGCGGCCGACTGCGCGAAGGCGAAACCGCCCTGGTCACAGGCGCCTCCGGCGGAGTCGGCATCGCGCTGACCCAGATCGCCCGCGCCCGCGGAGCACGCGTCATCGCTGTCAGCAGCGGACCCAAGGCCGACGCGGTGCGCGCGGCAGGCGCCCACGAAGTCATCGACCGCACCCGGGACCTGACGGGCCAACTCCGCGCCGCCGCCCCGGGCGGCATCGACATCGCACTCGACGTCGTCGCCGGCGGCCTCGTGGCGGACGGACTGCCGCTCCTGCGTGAAGGCGGGCGATGGGTCGTGGCCGGGGCCCTCGGCGGCTACGACCTGACCTTCGACGTCCGCCGCCTCTACCTCCGCAACACCCGGCTGATCGGCTCCTCCATGCACACCCCCGCACACTTCGGCCTCCTCATGGACCTGGCCCGCCGAGGCGACATCCGGCCCCCCATCGCAGCGGTGTTCCCTCTGGAAGAAGCCGCCCGGGCCCAGGAGGAACTCGCCCGCCGCCATCACATCGGCAAGATCGTCCTGCGCCCCGGCTCCTGAAGCCCCCAGAGATCTCGCACGGCTCCAGCCGGAGATGCCGCCGAGCCACGGGCCCCACCGCCTCGAACCGAAACAATGCCCGGTGCGGGCCGTTCAGCCGCGTGGCGCACATGCATGCTCCGCCCGCAACGTGGCGGTGGCCGGGGATGCCGTGCCCTGGGCACGGATCACCGGCGTGCCCGGCCGGAGCCGGACAGGGGCGCGTCCGCGGCAGGGGGGACGGGCCCCGGGGGGTTCGGCGCGATTGGAGGAGGCGTCCTGTGAACGGCAAGCCCGTGAGGTGCCCGTCGCCCGTCGCTCTGCCGCACCGGCGGGGCCGCACGCGGGGTGTCCGCGTACGCGTCGGGCCATGCTCGCGTGGTGTCTGGGCGTCATGTGTCGGGGCTCGACCGCTTCCGGCGCTCGGGGTGCCGGTGCCCGGCGCGGGGCGTCCTACCGTGGCGCCGGCGGTCCGTGCCGGACCGGGTCGGGGGCTCCTGCGCCACAGCAGCCGGCGCGGCCCGCCGCCAGATCTGCACGCCGCCGGTGCCCGTAGGCCATGGGGCTCTTGCCTGCCGGTTCCGATGCGGTCGAGATGACTGCGGGCGCAGTCCTCCTTGCCGAAGTGCTGCCGGTAGGTCCGGTTGCCGGAGCCCGCAGCAGGTTCGGCTCTTGCGGTGCAGGTGGGTCATGCCCGGGCCACATCCAGAGCAGCCGGTCAGCATCGCCGCGCCTCACTCCTCGCACGCGGCCGGCCCAGGAACGCGCCCGGCCCGCTGAAGGCCACCCCCACCCCCGCTTCCCGCTCTGCCCCTGCTCCCGTACCGCCCCTGCCCCCGGCAGCCGAACCGACTCCGACACCGTCCCGCGCGCCGCCGCCGGCAAGGTCGACCCGCCACACCCACGGCGACATGGGGCCGCCACAAGCGCACACCCGCGGCGAGCGCGGAGCCGGCCAGTGGTGATCCGCCTGCCCCAGGCCGCTCAGCCCGGGGCCCACACGTGCGGTGCCTGGCTCACCAGCCCGACAGCAACAGGCCCATGACCAGCCGTGCTCACCATGGCAGCGAACACCCCCGGCCCCGACGGGAACATCCGTCCACGCACCGCGCACGCACACCGCTGCGCCGGACCGTGCCGGCGGCGACGGGCGCACCGGTTGACCGCATTGTGGACCACGCTCGGCCCCCTTCACCCCGCTGCACGGTGCCCCTTGAGAGGGCGTTTCCCTGGGAATCCGCATCCGGTTCAGCGCGTGCGAGCGAGGCCAGGAGGCCGGCTCGCAGGGGCAAGGGCGCCCGCACGCTGGTTACCGCCGGGGGTTGCACCCGTTGCCGGAGCGCGGGCTGCTGGGGCGGTGGTGGCGCGGTTACCGATCCTCAAGGCCGGGGCGCTCACCTGCGGTGGACCAGCCCGGTCAATGGTCAAGCCGATTGCGGGCGGCCGTGACCCATACGTCCGGGCTCTCGAGGAGAGAAGTGCGCTGACGGCCGCTGTCCGGGAGTTTCGACTGCCAGGGCGTCGAGATGGGCGGCGACCCGCTGGAGCAGTTCCATCAACACCTTGTACTGCTCGGGCGAGAGACACTGCATCATCCGATCCCTCAGCACTCCGGTCTGCTCGGCGACCCGCTGGTGCGCCTGTCGGCCCTCGCTGGTGAGTGTCACAGCGCCGTCGCCGGCCGTGGATGTCCAGCCACGCTCGGCGAACCGGTCGATGTAGGGGCGCATGGTCGGCTCCTCGGCGGACAGGAATGCGGCCATGGTCTCGTCGAGTTCGGCCATGGTGATCGGGCCGTACGAGACCGTGTTCAGTACCTGCCACCCCCGCCGGTTCAGGCCGTCCATGGTGAACAGCCGGCTCATGTTCTCCTCGATCGCCCGGTCGATGTGCTTCAGCCAGTAGCCGAACGGCCGCTGCTCGCGGAGGCCGGGCGGCTGGATCGGGTTGGTCATGACAAGCCCCCATCGCATGTCCTATGACAACTATTGTAATCTAGCATGCATGCCGGAGAGGGAACAGGACGCGGCAGTAGCCGCCGTCGAACGGGCCATGGTGGCGATCCGCCGCAGCCAGACACGCCGGTCACTGGGGCGGCTGGCACCACCCGATGGCGGCAAGCCGATCGACCCCACCCTGTTCAGCGTGCTGGACGTCATCGAAGACCGTGACAAACCGTGCTCCGTCACGGATGTCGCCACCGCACTCGGTGTTGACCAACCGAGGGCAAGCCGACTGGTGCTCCGTGCGGTCGGGGAAGGATGGCTGGAGCGCAGGACCGACCCGTCCGATGCCCGGCGCACACTGATCACTCTCACCAGTTCCGGGCAGGAACAACTCGACCGCACACACCGGATCCGGCAGGAGGTCTTCGCGCGGGTGATGGCGGACTGGCCCGACGCCGACCGGTCCGAGTTCGCCCGGCTCATCACCACATTCGTGACCTCGTTCGCCCAGGTGATCCCCGACGCCGACTGAGATCCCGGCGCGTGGCGGCCCCAGCCACTCGTTGACGGCGGCCCCGGGCGAGATGGTGACAGCCGCTTCGCAGCCCACAACTCGGAGAAGAGCAGGCCGTCGTACCTCCGTGGACTGCTCCTGCCTCGCCTCCAGGAACGCGGCTGCGCCCGTTCGCCGACAACCGGCCATGGCGCGCCCCCTCGGCCCGGGCCCCGCGCCCCCGGGCCGCAGCGGGCCGACGTTCTGTGGCTGAGGCCTTGGCCGGTCACAGCCCCCGGGATGGTGGGAGAGGGAAACGCAGCGGGCGGCGCGCCGGGACGGAAAGGGTGGCGATGACCTGGTGGGGCCAGTGCTTCGTGGCACAAGACCGGCTCCGCCTGCCATCCTGCTGCCGAGCCACCCCCGCACTTCCCGTCAGAGCCCCCGCTGTAGCGGGCAGGGCAGGTGCGCGGATCGGCAGTCGTCGAATCCGCCTGTCCTGCATGTCAGTAGCAACGCGCGATCCCCATGGCCTGCGAGGCCGAACGGCCATAAAAGGCCCGATCACTTCCGCGAAGAGGATGGCCCCGGCCGACACACGGCGAACTTCACACGTTCACTTGACGTTCCAGCCACTCCAGCAGCGTCCGCTCGTAGCCGGGACTGACACGGGCGCTGTGCGCAGACTCCTCGGTGGCGACCGTGGGGGAGTGGTCACAACCGGCCAGCCGCACGACTTCTGGCGCCGGCTTTCCCGCGTTCGCGGCGGCCTCGCGCCAGACATGGATGCTGTCCTCAATGGACAGCCACTGGTCGGTCTCCCCGTGAAACGTGAGCACCGGGCAGCAAACCGCCTCGTAAGCGGCCGTCAGATCGGCGTCCATGTCCACCCACAACTCTCCCGGCGGCACACTGAACAAGTCGGTGTTGTCTGCCGGGTACCCGAGCAGCGGCCACCACGGCTGACGCATCGCCTCGGCGAACACCTCACGCAGAATGTCAGCGTTGCTATTCCCCCGCACATACGCCTCCAAGCCATCCTGGAAGCGCCTCAGATCATCGAGCCGACCGGCGAAGCCGTTGTCACACAGCTGTCGCGCCAGCCCGTAACGCATCTGTGCCCCAGGAGACACCCCCGCCGGAGAAACCAGCGTCAGGAACGCCACCTCCGCCGGCCAGTTCGCGGCAGCCAAGGGCGCGACCCAGCCGCCCTGGCTGTACGCCCACAGGCCGATCGGTACATCGCCGACGTACTGGCGCAGCACAGACATCGCGGCCCGCGCATCGACGGCCTGTTCGGAGAACGGAATGGAACGGCCGGAAGGTGACGGCCGCCGGTCGTAGCGCAGCACCGCAATCCCCCGCGGGGGCAGAACCTGCGCGAGGTGCCTGTAGAGAAGGAAGTCACGCGTGCCGGCGTGCGATCCGTGCAGCGGGACGATCCCGCCTCGTAAAGGGCCGTCCGGTAGCGTCAGGGTGGCCGGAAGCTCGGCCTCCTGGGCACTGATCGTCAACTCCATCCCGCCATCGTGACAGGCCGAATACCCCACCAACCACTGCGAGACTCGGACTTCCGGCGTCCGGTCAGCCCAGGCCACGACAAGGGGGGCTCCGGGAACCGGGAAAAGAGGATGCGGAAGTTGTGGCGGCTCACCCCGGCCGGAATCGAGGCCGCCGCGCAGCTGCTGCCGCCGGAGCGGACGATGGGCGGCACCGCCCCCGGCGCCGACCGCCACGGCGCCTTCCACGCGATGGCGGTGTACGAGACGATCCTGGCGTTCATCCAGCCGCGCCCCGCCGCCGAGGACATCGACCAGGACGAGGACGGGCCCCTTGACCGGGGTCTGGCCCGCCCCCTTGACCAAGGCGCTGACCAGGACGTTCACGAGACGGGTGTTCAGGTCCGGCCGGCCGGTGTCGGGTCGATTGCGTCCTGGACGACGGAGGTGGTTCTGCCGGTGACGGGATCGGTGTCGGCGCCGGCCAAGGGGAGCCCGCGGCCGGACGCGGTGCTGGTGGCGCCGGAGGCGGAGCCGGCCCTGCCGTTCCTGTGCGTGGAAGTCGACACGGGGACGGAGACCACCGCGGTGGTGGCCGCCAAGTTCGAGCGCTACCGAAGGTTCTTCCGCCGGACGGTGAACGAGGCGCCTCCCGGGCAGCGCTGGCCGCGGCTGGTGCCTTTCTGCCGCACCCTGTACGGCGACTCGGGCCGGGAGGGGCACCCGCCGGTCGCGGTGGTGTTCACCGGCGCCGGTCCGCGCTCGCTCGCGAACCGGCAGGAGCAGCTGGGGGAGCTGACCCGGACCCACTGGGCAGGCCAGGCCACGAACCCCTCGATGTGGACGGGGCCGACGGACTGGTACAGCGACTACTCGAACGCGATCCCGATCATCGTCACCACCCTGGATCTCCTCCGGGAGCACGGGCCGCTCGGTGCCGTGTGGTGGCGCTACCGGCACTCGGGCCGCGAGACGCTTGCCAACCCCGACGACAAGCACGCCTACAACGTGCGGCGCCAGAAGCGGGACGACGCCACGGACGCCCGCCGCCGCGTGGAGGAGGCCGAGCGCGAGGCGAGCCGGCCGGTGTGCACCAGCTGCGGGAGCGAGTTCTCCGATGCCCGCCGGTCGCAGGTCGAGATCTGGCAGAACGACCCGCACCCGGGCCTGTGCGAGAGGTGCGCGGCCCAAGCCCAGCGGAAGGAAGAGGAGGAGAAGCAGCGCCGGGCCGCCGAGGAGGCCAGCCGCCGCCGCTTCTTCGGCCGACGCAGGGGTTGACCACCGGCAACCGGCGCCCTGACCTGCACGTCAACCCCCAGCAGGCCGAGGTGGTCGCCCCAACCAAAAATTCGCACAAATGAGCGATGTACCGTGCGATCTCCCCCGTCTCCAGGTCCTTCGTACCTGGCTGTCCGTGCAGTTGCGCGCGGCCGAGGCTCAGATCGCGGCTGCCGAAGCGCGCCAGGCCGCAGCGCTCGCTGCGCCGGTGTGGTGAGTGCAGTGGCATCGCCGGCGGATCGGCCGAGCGCGCACTGAGGTTCTGCACCGGGTGGGCTGTTGGCTGCCTGTGGAGCCGGACCTTACCGACGTCGAGTTGGAGGGCGTACTGGGTGAGCATGGCGCGCGGGTCGAGCGCTGCCCGTCACCGTCCGCCAGTAGCGGGCTGATGTTCACCGAGGCCGATATCGACACCGATGGGCCCCACGTCCAGCACGCGGACTGCTCTCGGCGCCGGTCAACGGTGGGCGTTCAGCAGACGGTTGTGGGGGCGCCGATGCCCGTGTCGGTACTGGTGGAGCAGTGCACGCGGGTCTGCTCCGGCGTCATGACGAGGTCGAGGTTGGTGTCTGCGCTGGCTGCGCCGGTGGCCCCCAGCATGGTCGCGTTGGTCAGAAGGGCTGCTGCGCGAGTGGTGCGGATCCGCCGGGGAGTCCTGTTGTTCATTGAGTCGACCGGATATCAGGCCCACGAAATTTGGCACGGCATGAGTGACGAGGTTTCAGATAGTGGATCCCCGCACTCAATCCCGTTCGATAATTCACTGGTGAAATGTTGTCGGTCTGCATTTTGGCCGAATTGAAGGAGAGTGCAAGCCGGGGTATCACACTGAGTGGCGAAACCATAGAGCGCATAAGTGCATTGGCGGAGTTATAGAGGATGCCCCCGAGTGCACACCCTCAACCCGGCCGGCCGCCTACTCCTGTTGGGCCCACGTGACGGTCCCGTCTTCGCTGACAGTGACAGTCATGACGGGATAACATTTTGCGACCAGTTCGTCCTTGGCGTTATCGGGACCGCCGAAGATGAGATTCTCTTGCTCCTGGTAGCGGAAAGTCGAATTTCCTGTGGCAATGTAAAGGTACTTTTTTGAACCTTGCCACGGAATGGTGGTACGCGGCTGGACGGTTTTCCTCGGAGTGATTTTGAAACTGTCTCCCGGGTATTCGTCGTTGACCACCAGGATTGTTCGGTAGGAATTATTCGTCCAGTTTTTTATCTCAGTCATTGCAGCTTCCTTTCTTCGCATGTTGCCTACCGTCTCCGGGACGGCCACGGCTTTATTCTTCCATCGGCTGCCGGAGTCAGCATCCGGACTGCTCCATTCGAGTGGCCATCACGTGTGTCAGCGAGGGAATCGCATTTGTTCCCAGCCGGGCCTGAACCATACGCCGAAATTCCCTTCCGGCTCGCTTTAAGGGGTCGTTTCTTTTGGGGCGAGAGACCTACGCCGATGGTCTGACGCACTGCCCGATGCGTTTCATCACGTCTGCTGGTCCGATAGTGGAGTGAGTGATTTTGTGAACGAGCCAGGGCCAGTCGTCCGTCTGCGCTTGGCCGAGGAAAAGAACGTTTGGCTGGCCACCGTGCGTCCGGATGGCTCTGCCCACGTCACGCCTGTCTGGTTCGTCTACCAAAGCTCCCGGTGGTGGATCGGTTCGGATGACAGCTCCGTCAAGGTCAGAAACATCGGCAAGGAGCCCCGCGTGTCCCTGGCTTTGGAGGACGGCCGGTTCCCGGTCGTCGCCGAAGGAGACGCATTACTGATTCGTGATGGGTTCCCTCATGAGGTCGTAACCGCGTTCGAGTGGAAATATGGTTGGGATGTATCCGCACCCACGCGTCCCGGAAGTAAGCGAGTGCTGCTGGAAGTCCGTGTGCGTCGGTGGCTGTTGGCTGGCACGGCGCAGTGACGGCTGTGGCAACAGTCGACCTCAAGCCGCGAGTCGACGGTGACAGATCAGGGCTGCGGCGATGCCGACGAAGGCGAGGAAGTGTTCGGCCTTGCGTTCGTAGCGTCGGTGGAGGCGGCGGCAGCCGGCGAGCCAGGACACCGTTCTCTCGACCACCCAGCGGTGGCGGCCCAGCCGCGTGGAGGACTCGATGCCTTTGCGGGCGATGCGGTGGCGGATGCCTCTTTTGCGGAGCCATCGGCGCAGGTGGTCGTAGTCGTAGCCCTTGTCGGCGTGGAGCTTGGCCGGACGTCGGCGGCGCGGGCCGCGTCGGGAGCGGACGGGCGGAATGCCGCGCACGAGCGGTCTGAGTCCGAGGCTGTCGTGCATGTTGGCGCCGGAGATGCCCAGCGACAGAGGTAGACCGTTCCGGTCCGTGATTAGGTGGATCTTTGATCCGTTCTTGCCGCGGTCGGTCGGATTCGGTCCGGTCAGTGGCCCCCTTTTGCGGCCCTGAGGCTGACGGAGTCGATCGCGCAGCGCGACCAGTCCAGCTCGCCGCGGGCGCCGAGCTCGTCGAGGATGACCCGGTGGAGCCGGGCCCAGACCCGGTCCTGGCTCCACCGGGCGAAGCGCCGGTAGATCGTCGGCCAGGCCGGGCCGAACACCGGGGGCAACTGTCGCCAGGTGCACCCCGAGGTGGCTACGAAGATGATCGCCGCCAGGCATTCGCGGTCATCCGCCCGCCGTCGGCCGCCGCCTTGCGGACGTATGACCTCCGTCGGCGGAACCACCCGCCGGAACAGCGTCCATAACTCATCCGGCACCAACCGCTCAATCAGATCCGTCATGCACGGCTCAACAAACGATCACGCCAAAGGAAACGACGTCTAAGCGCCATCTAACGGGAGATAAGTAGTAGCGGATTCCGCACTCACCGCGCAAGCCCCTGCCCAATTGGTGTAGACCTGTTGGCGGGCCGTCGGTTTGGTGTGCTGGTGGTGGTCCTGGTGGGTGTCGCGCGCGGCCGCCGGGGCCGGGCCCCGCCCTCTTGCTGCTGTTTTTCCCGCCCCTCTATGGTGGTACGGGAGCACGGAGTGCGCCCGTACCATCCCCGCACCATCCATCAAAACCCCAGCCCACAACGGGTTTCCCCGCACCACACACCACCGCACACACCGTCCCAGGGGCAAGGCCGGAGGCCGCGCCCCGCCCGCCCGGGCCCGGAGGGCACGGGCACCACCAACCCCACCCAGGCCCCGGAGGGGCCGGCGGCCCTCCGCCCCGTAGGGGCGGCGCGTCGTGTCTCCGGAGGAG
>NZ_JBHWJL010000087.1:0-18162 GCF_042731495.1 Streptomyces sp. NPDC059853 | reverse complement strand
GTCCTGGACGGACGGCAGCACGAACACATCGGCCGCCCGCAGCCGTTCCAGCACCTCGGGGCCGTCCAGACCGCCCGGCACCTCCAGCGACCCGCGCACGCCCAGCGCGTCGGCCAGCGCGAGCGTCGCCGCCAGCGCCCCGGTGTCCGGCCCCGCCAGCACGAACCGGGCCCCCGGGTGCCGGGCCAGCACAGCGGGCATGGCCCGCACGAAGTCCTGCGGCCGCTTGCCCTCCTGCACCCGCGCCAGAGCACGGTGGGCGGCCGCGCCGGATCCCGCGCGGGGCGCCGCTCGCGCGCCGGCACCCCGTTGACCAGCCGGTGGGCGGGCGCGATCGGAGCGGGCGCCACCACGGCGGCCGTCTCGCGCCGCTCGCGCTCGGTCAGATGCAGCACGGCGTCCGCGCGCCGCAGCACCCGGCGCGTGCCGAGGACGTCCACCAGCCGGGCGACGCGTTTCTCGGTCGGATCGACCATGCCGTGTGTCTGGAGGACCAGCGGACGGCCGCTGTGCAGGGCGATCAGCGCGAACGGCAGCGTGATCAGATCGCGCATCAGATGCACATGCACGATGTCGGCGGAGCGGATGTACCGGTGGGCGCGGGCCAGCAGCGCCGGTGAGGTGATGCCGCTGACCTCGAACCGGGGCAGCACATGCCGGGCCGGGAACAGCCGCACCGGTACGCCGTCCACCCGGCGCGGCAGCGGCTCCCCGGGCGGGAAACCGTCGCCGAGAGCGAGCAGGACGGCCTCGTGGCCGCGCTCCCGCACCCCCCGGCAGAGGTTGAGCGCCACCCGGGTCGGGCCGCCGAACGCGTGCGTCGGGGTGTGCAATGTGACCACATGAAGAACCCGCACCGGGTCAGTCAAGCAGACCGGGGTCTCACGCGGAGGCGAGTCGCAGAATCAGCGCGGCGACGGCGAGCAGGCCGGAGACGATGGGCGGGACGAGCCCCCGGTCCCCGGCGCGGAGGTGGATGAGCACGGCCCCGATGAAGTAGCAGATGACGCCGGCCGCGGCCGCCACGCCCAGCGGGACGAGCACCAGACCGGCCAGCAGCCCCACGCCGCCCGCCAGTTTGGTGAACGCGAGCCGGGGCTGCCAGGAGTCGGGCACCCGCAGCTCCCGGAGGTTGGCCCGGTACTGGGCGTTGCCGGACAGGGAGACGGCTGCCGTGCCGATGAGGATGGCGGAGAGCAGGACGCTGACGACGCCGTAGCCGATGAACATGACCGCTCCGGGATGGGTGCGCACACTGCGGAGGCTGCGCTGTGACGGGTGAGGTGCCGGGGACACCCAATCAGGAGAACCGCCGTGCCCGGTAGGCCCTTTGAACGTTTAACCGATCACACGGACGAGAGCGAAGCCGTCGTAGCCCTTGCCGCCCACGGTCTGCACGGCGGTGGCCGACAACCGGTCGTCCCGGGCGACGCGTTCCAGGAAACCCCGGACGCCCAGGACGGCCGCGTCGGTGCTCTCGGCGTCGGCGACCGCGCCGTCCCGGACGATGTTGTCCGCGACGATCAGACTGCCGGGCCGGGTCAGCTTCAGCACCCACTCCAGATACCGCGGGTTGTTCGGCTTGTCCGCGTCCAGGAACACCAGGTCGAACGGCTCGGCCCCCTCCGCGACGAGTTCGGCGAGCGAGTCCAGCGCCGCGCCGACCCGCACCTCGACGGCCTCGGCCAGCCCCGCCCGGTACAGATTGCGCCGGGCCACGTCGGCGAACACCGGGTCGTACTCCAGCGTGACCAGCCGGCCGCCGCCGTCCGCGGGCAGCGCCCGGCCCAGCCAGATCGTGCTGTACCCGCCGAGCGTCCCGATCTCCAGAATCCGCCGCGCGCCCTGGAGCTGGGCGAGCAGTTGGAGCAGCTTGCCCTGGTTCGGGGCCACGTTGACGGCCGGCAGCCCGGCGGCGTCGCTGTTGAGCAGGGCGGCGGTGAGGATCTCGTCGTCGGGTGACAGCAGTTCGCAGAAGTACGCGTCCACGCCGCTCCAGCGTGGCTGAAGCTGTTCCTGGTGGTGCCGGTGCGAGTGGTGAAGGGGCATGCTCCCGAACCTAACGCCACCACCGGGCGGGCGGGCGGTGCCGCGACCCGTGTTGCCGCCGCTCCGCCGCACCCGCCTCTTGACCTCACGTCATCGTGAACCCGTCCTGGCCCCGACCCGCGACCCGGCCGCCGCACGGGCGGCCGGGTCACTCCCGGACGCCGGGGTCGAGCCGGTGCCCGGCATCCACGCCGCGCCCCGTCCCTGGGCGCCGCGTCCTGGGCCGCCCGGCGCGGACCGTCGCGCGGTGGGCCGGGAGCACGCGGACCGCTTCCGCACCGGCCGGAAAACCCGGGGCGGCGCAGGCCCCGAATCCCTAGGGTGAACGCTCCGACACCCCTCTCACCCGCACCCGCACGAAGGGACACCCATGGCCTCCGCCATCACCCTGATCCGCTCCGCCGACCTCTCGGACGCCGCCGAGTACGCGTACGCGGCGGTGGCGCCCGCGGGCGCCCGGCTGATCTTCCCGGCCGGCTCCTGCCCGCTGAACCAGGACGGCTCCACGGCGGCGGTCGGCGACTACGCCGGCCAGGCGGCGCAGTGCGTCGACAACCTCCGCACCGCCCTGGCGGCGGCCGGAGCGTCCCTGACGGACGTCGTCAGCACCCGCGTCCTCGTCGCGTCGTCGCGCCAGGAGGACCTGGTGACGGCATGGGAGGTGGTACGCGACGCCTTCGGCGACCACGACGTCCCCAGCACGCTGCTGGGCGTGACGGTGCTGGGCTACGACGACCAGCTGGTGGAGGTGGAGGCGGTGGCGGCGGTCCTGGATTCCTGACGGTGTGGGGTGGTGGGTGGCCCCACCGTCGTGACCGAGGCGGGGTGCTCGGGCGGACGCGGGTTCCGGCTGCCCGGCGCAGGGACTGACCAGTCGTCCGGGGCCGGGTGGCCGGTGGGGGCGCACGTGGCGCGCAACTGCCCTGGCCGCACGCCCGTGCCGGCGCCGCGGGTGCGCGGGGCTGGTGCTCTCGCGGGTGGCCGGCCAGGGAACTGGTGTGCCGGTCCGGCCGGAGGTCTGAGATGACCGCTCACCGGGGAATGCCTTACTTGACTTAGGCAAAGACAAGGTGAAGTGGCCCCATGACCGTCCCCGCCCCGCCCCCCTCCTCCGGTGACCCGTCCCCCGACGTGCTGGCCATCGAGAGCGCCCTCAACCGCATCACGTACCACAACGCCCGCGCCCGTCAGCACACCCGGCTGGTGGCACAGGCGGGCGTCCCCCTCGACCGGGCCGCCGCCGCCCTGCTGCGGCAGGTGGCCGAGTCCGAGCCGATGCGGCCCAGCGAGCTGGCCGCCCGGATGTCCGTGGAAGCCTCCCACGTCACCCGGCAGGCGCAGCGGCTCCAGCGGGCCGGCTATCTCACCCGGGTCGCCGACCCCGAGGACCGGCGCGCCCAGCGGATCCGGATCACCGCGACCGGCCGGGAGGCCGTGCGGCGCATGCGGGAAGCGGCCGGAAACAGCATGGAGGCTGCGCTCGCGGACTGGACTTCCGAGGAACTCCGGCAACTGGCGGGCTTGTTCAACAGAATGGTGGATGACTTCCTCGCCCACGCCGACGCCGTGGGCGAGGAGGACGGGGCTCCCCGCCCCGGCTGACCCGCCCCGCGCGACCGCGCCACGACCCGTACCGACCAGCCGCCCCCGACGACCCGCCCCCGGCACCGACCACCGCCCCGCTCCCCCTCCCCGCGCCGTGACGTCCCAGTGCTCCTTCCGAACGGGCTTTCATGCAGGCTTTCCAGGAAACCCAGGCACCGCAGACACCGCAGGCACCCCAGGCAGGCACCTATGTGAAGGCGCCGCCCGTGCGGGGGGACGGGGAGCAACTCCTCATCCTCTCCGGCGATCCGCCCAGTGCCGAAGTCCTCACCACCACCCTCGAACTGGCCGGCTACCGGGTCGACGGGGCCGGCAACGGCGACGACGCGGCGTTCCGGCTCGCCCGGCGCCGCTACGACCTGCTCGTCCTCGACACCGCGCTCCCCCGGCTGCACCGGCTCGCCCGGCAGCGGCAGCCGGTGACCTTGCGGCTGCCGATCCTCTTCCTCATCGACTGCGACTCCCTCTTCCGGCTGCTGCCGGGGCTCGGCACCCGCGCCGCCGCCGAGGACTACGTCACCAAGCCGTTCCGCCTCCCGGAGGTGCTCGCCAGGACCCGGATGCTGCTGCGCGGTCACGGCCCCGGCGGCCGGCCCGGCGACCAGCGGGCGCCGCGGTACGCGGATCTGGTGCTGGACGACGCCACCTGCCAGGCCCGGCGCGGTCCGCGTCCGCTGCATCTGACGCCGGCCGAGTACCGGCTGCTGCGTCATCTCCTGGTGCACGCCGGGCAGGTGCTGTCGAAGGAGCAGATCTGCCGCCATGTCTGGGGGGAGTTCCGGGCCGGCAACGCCATCGAGAAGCTGGTCTCCCGGCTGCGGGGCAAGGTGGACCGGGAGGGCCCGGCGCTCATCCACACCCGGCGTGGCTTCGGTTACTGGCTGGGCCGCCGGGCCACCGGGACCCCCACGCCGTGTGACCTGTGTCACGTCAGGCTGCGGTCAGGTAACTGACCGCGACGCGTCAGCTCCATGGGGTTGCCTGAATCCAGCCCCCGCCCCGGTGCACCCCCACCAGAGGAGCCCCATGGACACCTCCCCCACCGCCACCGTGCCCGGCTACCCGATGCCGCGCGCGGCGGGCTGCCCCTTCGATCCGCCGCCCGCCGTCGAGGAACTGCGGGCCGCGCCGCCCGGCAAGGTCCGGATCTGGGACGGCAGTACGCCGTGGCTGATCACCCGGTACGCCGACCAGCGGGCCCTGCTCAACGACCCCCGGGTCAGCATCGACGACCGGCGGCCCGGCTTCCCGCACGTCACCCCGCACCGCGCGGACCGCGCCCACACCACCCCACGGATGATCACCAACACCGACGCCCCCGACCACGCCCGGCTGCGCCGCATGGTCACCGCCCCCTTCCTCGTCAAGCGGGTGGAGGCGATGCGCCCGGCCGTCCAGGGCATCGCCGACCGGGTCATCGACGCCCTGCTGGCCGGCCCCCGGCCCGCCGATCTGCTGACCGAGGTGGCGCTGCCCGTGCCGTCCCTGGTCATCTGCGAACTCCTCGGCGTGCCCTACCGGGATCACGCCTTCTTCCACCACTACAGCAGCATGGTGCTGGACCGTTCCCTCCCGCCCCAGGAGGCGGACGCGGCCAGCCGGACACTGATCGGCTACCTGGACCGGCTGCTGCGCGAGAAGCTGGCCGATCCCGCCGACGACATGCTCTCCGCCCTGGGCGACCGCGTCACCGCCGGGGAGATGAGCCACGACGAGGCCGTGCACATGGGCGTGGCCCTGCTGATCGCCGGGCACGAGACGACGGCCACCATGATCTCGCTGGGCACCCTGGCGCTGCTCCGCAACCCCGGCCGGTTCGCAGCGCTGCGCGAGCGGTTGGACGACCCGAAGGCGGTCGCGGGCGCCGTCGAGGAACTGCTGCGCTATCTCACCATCGCCGACTTCGCCCTCCGCCGGGTCGCCCTGGCCGACATCGAGATCGGCGGCACCACGATCCGGGCCGGTGACGGGCTGCTGTTCGACCTGGCCGCCGCCAACCGCGACCCGGACGCCTTCACCGGCGACCCCGCCGCACTGGACCCCGACCGCCCGGCCCGCCACCACCAGGCGTTCGGCTACGGCCCGCACCAGTGCCTGGGCCAGTCGCTGGCCCGGCTCGAACTCCAGGTGGTGTACGGCACCCTCTACCGCCGGATCCCCACCCTGCGTCTGGCGGTGCCGTTCGAGGAGATCGAGTTCCTGCCGAACGGCATCACCTACGGGGTCCGTGCCCTGCCCGTCACCTGGTGACGGCCGTCCCGATCGAGGAGTTCCCCATGCGTGTCGATATCGACGAGCCCAAGTGCGTCGCGTCGGGCCAGTGCGTCGTCGCCGCCCCCGAGGTCTTCGACCAGCGCGACGAGGACGGGGTGGTGGTCCTGCTGGACGCCGCCCCGGCACCGGACCTGCAGGACGCGGTGCGCGAGGCCGCGGCCGTGTGCCCCTCGGCGGCGATCCGGCTGGTCCGGGAGTGACCCGGATCGTGGTGGTGGGCGCCTCGGCGGCCGGCCTGGCCGCCGCCGAGGCGCTGCGCCGCGAGGGGTACGACGGCACACTGACCCTGGTCGGCGCGGAACCGCATCCGCCGTACGACCGGCCGCCGTTGTCCAAGCAGTTGCTGGCCGGGGCGTGGGAGCCGGAGCGGCTGGCGCTGCGCACGCCCGCCGAACTGTCCGCGCTCGGGCTGGATCTGCGGCTGGGCACCGCCGCCACCGGCCTCGACACAGTGGCCAGGACCGTCGCCCTGTCGGACGGCGACCGGCTGCCGTACGAAGCGCTGGTCATCGCCACCGGGGTCCGCCCGCGCCGGCTGCCCGGCAACGGGCCGCAGCACGTGCTGCGCACCCTGGAGGACGCGCTCGCGCTGCGGGAGCGGCTGCGGCCCGGCTGTCATCTGGCCGTCGTCGGCGCCGGGTTCCTCGGCGCGGAGGCCGCCGCCGTCGCCCGGGGTCTCGGCGTGGAGGTCACCCTGCTGGAGCCGGAGCCGGCACCGCTGGCCCGCGCCATGGGCGCGCCGGTCGGGGCGATGCTGGCCGCGCTCCACCGGGAGCACGGGGTGACGCTGCGCACCGGTGTCGCGGTCCGCGAGGTGTGCGGGGGCGGGGTGCGGCTGGCGGACGGGACGTTCGTCGCGGCCGACGAGGTGCTGGTCGCCATCGGCGCGGTGCCGAACACCGACTGGCTGGCGGGCAGCGGCCTGCCGGTCCGGGACGGTCTGGTGTGCGACGCGTACGGGGCCGCCGCGCCCGGCGTGTACGGGGCGGGCGATGTGGCGCGCATCCACCACCCGGTGTCCGGTACCGCGTCGCGGGTGGAGCACCGGACGCATGCCGCCGAGTCCGGGCCGGCCGTGGCCCGCAATCTGCTGCGGCCTGGCGCGCCGCGGCCGTTCGCCCCCGTCCCGTACGTCTGGTCGGACCAGTACGGCCTGCGGCTCCAGGCGTACGGGCAGGTGCGCGGCCACGACGACCTCGGTGTGGTCGAGGGCGAGCTGGCGGAGCGCCGCTTCGTCGTGGCCTACCGCACGGGCGACCGGCTGACCGGGGTGCTCGCGGCCGGGCTGCCGCCCGGGGTGGTCAGGCGCTGGCGGCAGGCGGTCGCCGACCGTACGCCCTGGCACGAGGCCGTGCCGGCCGCCGGGCGCGTGCCCTGACGGCCACCGCCGTACCGCTGTCGGCGAACGGTGCGGGCACGGTGCTGCGGCTGGTGTCCCGCTGAGGGCCGTGTCCGCCGGGGGCCGGTGCCCCCTCTCGTCCTGACGGGGCACCGGCCGCTCGGTCAGCTCGCGTAGGTCTCGTACTCGGCGACCTGCGGCGTGCCGTTGGCGCTGGTGATCTCGAAGGTGATCTTGCGGACCGACGTGGCGGGGAAGCTGATGACCCCCGCGCCGCTGCCGGAGGCCAGGACGGCTCCGGTGTCGGCGTTGAGCACCCGGTAGGAGCCGATCCTGCCGGTGGCGCCCGCCGCCTCCCTGATGTTGATCTTGGAGACGGTGGTGGCGGAACCCCACTTGATGGAGATCGAGCCGGTGGTGCCGTTCGGCGACCAGTAGGTGTTCATGTTGCCGTCACGGACATGGCCGTAGCTGGTGCCGCTGCCCTTGCTGCTGCCGTCGGCGTCGCCCGAGAGGCTGAGGTTGGTGCCTCCGGGGGTGCCGGGGTCGGGGTTGCCGGGGTCGGGGTTGCCGGGGTCGGGGTTGCCGGGGTTGCCGGGGTCCGGGTTCTGCGGGGTGCAGCTGCCGTCGGAGACCCGGTTGCCCTTGTTGGCACCGGCGGTCTGCGCCACCACACCCGGGACGCAGGTGGCGGGGTCCAGGGAGTAGGCGTAGGGGATGCTGACCGAGGTGGTGGACGTCGGGTTGGGACCGGCCGGGTTGGTGGTGCCGCCGGGGCTCGACCACCGCACGTTGTCGAACACGTTGCCGTTGACCTGCCAGTAGCCGGCGGCGGACGTGTAGAAGGTGCCCAGGACGTCCTTGGAGTCCTCGAAGTAGTTGTTGTCCACCCTGACGCGGGCTCCGGCCCGGGAGTTGATGCCGGAGTCGTTGATGCTCAGGAAGTGGTTGTTGTAGGTGTGCGCGATGCCGCCGCGCAGCAGCGGCGCCCGGGAGTCGATGTTCTGGTACAGGTTGTGGTGGTAGGTGATGAAGCCGTTCGAGAGGTCGCTCTCGCTCGACCCGACCAGGCCACCGCGCCCGGAGTTGCGCAGGACGCTGTAGGACAGCGTCACGTACTGGGTGTTGTTCTTGAGGTCGAACAGCCCGTCGAAGCCTTCCGATTCGCCACCGGAGGCCTCCAGGGTGACGTGATCGACCCAGACGTTGCGGACGTTGTTCTCCATCCCGATGGCGTCACCGCCGTTGGAGGTGGGAGAACCGGACTTCTTGACGTTCCGCACGGTCACGTTCTGGATGATGATGTTGCTGGACTCGCGGACGTGGATGCCGACCTGGTCGAAGAGCGCCCCGGTACCGACACCGACCAGCGTGACATTGCTGATCTGCTTGAGTTCGATCACGCCGTCGGCGGTGTTGCAACTGCCGCCGGACACCTTGCTGGTGTTGCCGTGGTTGATGGTGCCCTGCACCTCGATGATGATCGGGGTGCTGCTGCTGGCCCGGTTGCACAGGGCCGCGTGGATCTGGGTCCCGGTGGTGGCCCGGACGCTCTGGCCGCCCGCCCCGCCGGTCGTGCCGCCGTTCTGCGCGGCGTACCCGGTGGCGCTGCCGGTGGCCGCCGCTGCCGTGGGCACCGACAGGACCACTCCGGTGGCGATCACCAGGGCCGCCAGGGCCGTGATCACCCAGAGTCGCGTCAGCGCGACTGATGCTCTCATGCTCCGCTCGCCTTTCCTCTCCACATCCTGGGGGGTTGCTGGTGCGTGTGTGCGCGAAACAGGGCAGTGCAAGGAGAAAGCGCTTTCTGGAGGGGGACGATAGAAGTGCCCCCGGCCCGTGACAAGGGATCGCGCAGCATCGGCCGCGGACGTTTCCCGGAGCGGGACGCGCGGCGCGGCTTCCGGGACGGCGCCCCGGAAGCCGCGGAAAACCGGTGGCGGCCCGCCCGTTCCGCGGCGCACGCTGACCGGATGAGTGAACCGGAAGAGCCCCCGGACGTGCGCCCCCACATCGACGAAGCCCTGGTCCGCCGGCTCATCGCCGCCCAGTTCCCCCGCTGGAGCGCGCTGCCGGTCACCCGGGTGCTGCCCGGCGGGATCGACAACCGGACGTTCCGGCTCGGTACGGAGCTGAGCGTCCGGCTGCCCAGCGCCACCGGCTACGCGGGGCAGGCCGCCAAGGAGCAGCGCTGGCTGCCCCGGCTGGCGCCCAGGCTGCCGCTGCCGGTCCCGGAACCGGTGGGGGCGGGCGTACCGGGCGAGGGTTTCCCGTTCGGCTGGTCGGTCAACCGCTGGCTGGAGGGCCGCGCCGCGCGGGCCGAACGGATCGCGGACCCAGTGGAGTTCGCGGCCTCGCTGGCCGGTTTCCTCCGCGCGCTCCAGGGCGTCGATCCGGCCGGCGGGCCGGCCCCGGCCCGGCACACCGGGTTCCGCGGCGGGCCGCTGACCGTGTACGACACGGAGACCCGGGCCGCGCTGGAGGCGCTGGCCGGTACGGGCGAGGTGCCGGTGGAGACGGCGGCCGCGATCTGGGAGACGGCGCTCGCGGCACCGTGGGCGGGCCCGCCGGTGTGGTTCCACGGCGACATCGCGTGGGGCAATCTGCTGGTGGGCGGGGACGGCCGGCTGTCGGCGGTGATCGACTTCGGCTGCATGGGGGTGGGTGATCCGGCCTGTGACGCGGTGATCGCCTGGACGCTGTTCACCGGGGAGAGCCGCCGGGTGTTCCGGGCGGCCCTGGCGGTGGACGACGCCACCTGGGCGCGGGCCCGGGGCTGGGCGCTGTGGAAGGCGCTGATCGTCCTCGTGCCGCGGCTGGGCCGGGAGGACGATCCGGAGGCGGCGGCGGTGGCGGCGGATTCCCGGCGCGTCCTGAACGAGATCTTCACCGAGTACGCGGGCTGAATCGGGGCTAGCCTGACCCCGTGGCGTTGATAACGGGCCCGGGTCCGGGTCTCGGCCAACGGGCTGTGCTGTCACGGCCGTTGTCCGTGCCGTTGGTTGCCGGGGTGGTGGGGCTGCTGCCGCTCGCGGTGGCCGCGCAGCCGGGGGAAGGGGTGCGGGACACCGCGTTCTGGCTCCAGTTGGTGGTCGCCGGGTACGCGGGCGTGCGGCTGTGCACCATGGTGCTGTCGGGGCGGCGGCGGCTGGTCCAGGGCGCGTTCTGGCTGTTCTGCTATCTGGCGATGGGCATCGCCCCGCTGGCGCAGAGCGTGCTGGGCCGCGATCCGACGCCGGTGCTGGGGCCGCGCTCGGACACGCTGCTGGCCACCGCGCTGGTGCTGGCGGGCATGGTGGCGTTCGACGTGGGGGCGCTGCTGGCGCGGCACCGGCCCTCGGTGCGCAGCCGCCGGGCTCCGGCGGCGACCGTGCACCGGCGGCGGCTGTTCGTGCTGATCGCGCTGGCGTATCTGGCCAGTGGGCTGCTGATCGTGCGGCTCGGCGGGCCCGCGGTGTTCTTCACCAGCCGGCAGGAGGTGGGCACGGCGCTGAACGAGGCGACCGCGTCCGACGGCGAGGCGGGCAACGCGCTGCTGCGCGGCTTCGGTACGGTCCCGGCGCTGCTGGCGCTGCTGCTGCTGACCCGCTGGCTGGTGACCTCGCGGCGGGCGCGGCGGCGGCCGGCGCTGCTGCTGTGCTGGGCGGGTCTGGCCGGGATCAACGTCATCGTCAACAATCCGGTCTCCAACCCGCGGTACTGGTTTCTGACGGTGCTGTTCGCCCTGCTGTTCACGCTGTTCCCGCGCAGCAGCGTGATGTACCGGGCGGCGCTGGCGCTGGGTCTGGTGGTGGCGCTGCTGATCTTCCCGTTCACGGACCGGTTCCGGTACGACGAGGAGGGCCGGCGTCCGGTGGAGACGGGTTCGCTGATGGAACCGCTGGTCATCAAGGACTACGACCAGGTGGGGATGTTCGCCAACACGGTGACGTACGCGGGGGACGGCAACGGGCACACCTTCGGCCGGCAGGTGGTGGGGGCGGCGCTGTTCTTCGTGCCGCGCTCGGTGTGGGAGGCGAAGCCGGAGGACACCGGTTTTCTGGTGGGTGGCTGGATGGGGACCTCCAGCGCCAATCTGTCGTCGCCGCTGTGGGCGGAACTGTGGCTGGACTTCGGTCCGCTGGGGATGGCGGCCGGGTTCGTCGGGGTGGGGTATCTGGCGGCGCGCACGGACCGGCGGTACGTCGAGCGGACGCTGGACGATCCGTCGCCGGGCAATGTGCTGGCCGTGGTGGCCCCGGTGCTGGCCGGGTACAGCTTCATCCTGCTGCGGGGCTCGCTGCTCCAGGCGTCGGGGCGGATCGGGATCGCGGTGCTGTGTCTGCTGCTGGTGACCAGTTTCCGGGGGGATCCGCGGACGCAGTTGCGCTGAGGGGCACTTGACGGTCCGTCCGCACATCTGTCTGATGTGCGTGCACGCGTCAAGAGTCCCCCCACGCTTCTGGAGCGTCCATGAGCCACCGCCGCCCGCTGGCCGTCTCGTTCGTCGCCCTCGCGCTCGCCGCCGGACTCACCGGCGGGGCCACCGCCGCCCCGCCGTCCGCCCGGGCGGCGGCGCCCGACATCGACGTGGACCGGGTGCTCGGCCATCTCACCGACCTGGAGTCCATAGCCGCCGCCCACGGCGGCAACCGCGCCCACGGCCGGCCCGGTTACGCCGCCGCCCTCGACCACGTCCAGGGCCTGCTGGACGCCGCCGGGTACGAGACCAGCCGCGAGCCGTTCACCAGCGGCGGCGTCACCAGCTGGAACCTGATCGCCGAGTGGCCGCACGCCGCCGGCGACGAGGTGCTGATGGCCGGCGCGCACCTCGACTCGGTACGGGCCGGGGCGGGCATCAACGACAACGGCTCGGGCTCCGCCGCGCTCCTGGAGGTGGCCCTCGCCGTGGCGGAGGCCGATCTGCGGCCGGACAAGCAGCTGCGGTTCGGCTGGTGGGGCGCCGAGGAGCTGGGCCTGGTCGGCTCGCGCGCCTATGTGGCGAGCCTGGGCGCGGCGGAACGGGAGCGGTTCAGCGCGTATCTGAACGTCGACATGATCGGCTCCCCCAACCCCGGCTACTTCGTGTACGACGACGACGCGGCCATCGAGGCGCTGTTCACCGACTGGTTCGCGGAGCGCGGCATCGTCACGGAACCGGCCGTCGAGGCCCGCAACCGCTCCGACCACGCCCCGTTCCTCAGCGCGGGCATCACGGTGGGCGGCCTGTTCACCGGTGCCGGCTCCACCATGACGGCGGCCCAGGCGGCCCAGTGGGACGGGACGGCCGGTCTGCCGTTCGACCCCTGCTACCACCGGGTGTGCGACACGCTCACCAACCTGGACGAGACGGCTCTCGACCTGAACACGGACGCGCTGGCGTACGCGGTCTGGGAACTCAGCTGACGGGTGCGGGCGGCGCGGCGGAGTTCACGGCGTACGCGACGGCCAGGGGCCTGGGCGCGGAGTACACCGCGCCGTTCAACGAGTTGTCCAGCGGGCGCTCGGCCGGGCCCCGCGCGACTTCGCCGGGTGTGCCCGCGAGACGGCCGCCACCGGGGCGGGCGGGAGAGGGCGGGGTGGGGGGTGACCGGCGTCACTCCCACCGCCATTTGAGGCGAGACGGTTCGTCTTGTTACAGTCGCGGCATGGCTGCCTTCTTCTTCGTCTGAGCCCGGGCACGGCCGACGCCGCCGTTTCCGCCGCCTCCGACCCGCCCGCCCCGCCCGTGACCCCGGTCATCCGCTGAGACGAAGGACCCATGACCCCCCACCTCACACCGCAGCAGCTCGCCGACCGCACCTCCGCCGCCGTCGGGGCGGCCGTGGCCGCCGGCCGGGCGCTCGGCCTGACCGTCACCGACCCCGCCGTCCTGCACGACGTCTTCTCCGTCGTCGTGCACCTGGCGCCCTCGCCCGTCGTGGCCCGTATCCCCACGGTCCTGCCGCGCCCGGACGACCTGGCCGCCCTCGCGCGCCGCCAGCGGGACGAGCTGGAGGTGACACAGTGGCTCGCCGGCCAGGGCGTCCCCGTCCTCGTCCCCAGCCCGCTCGTGCCGCGCGAACCCGTCCAGCGCGACGGCTTCTCGATGACCTTCTGGGCCTACACCGAGGAGAACCGGGACAAGGAACCCGACTACGCGGCGAACGCCGGGAGCGTCCCCGCCCTGCACGCGGCGCTGCGCGACTACCCGGGCCGGCTGGAGTTCCTGTCCTCGGCCGAACCGTGGTTCGTCACCGAGGCCCTGCCCCGGCTCGAACAGCACCCCGATCTCATCGGGGCGGACGACCTGGACCGCGCCCGCCGTGAATGGCAGCGCCTCGAACCGCTCGTGCGCTCCCGCACGGCCTTCGAGGCCCGCTTCCCCGGCATCGACCTCCAGCCCGTGCACGGCGACTGCCCGCCCGCGAACATCTTCTCCGGCGTGGACGGGGACCGCTACGCCGACTTCGAGATGATCACGCTGGGCCCGGTCGAGTGGGACCTGGCCGCGCTGGGGCCCGAACTCGAAGCCGCCTACGACCGCGCCGCCCGCCGCACCGGCATGCGCCCGCTGGACCAGGACGTCCTCCGCTTCGTCAACGCGGTGGGCATGCTGCGGATGATCGCCACGCTGACGCTGGTCCCGCAGCTTCCCGTACTGAAGGAGTACCTCACGCCCGCCGTGGAGCGCTGGCGGACGATGCCGTTCGCCGGGGGCCTGGACGCCTGACCACCCGGGGTGGGGGCCGGGCCGTCCGGGGCGGGGGCGGAAAGCCCCGGACAACCGGGGAACGGTGCCCCGTTGTCCCACCATCGGCTGTCCGGAAACACCCGGACGCGTCGGCCCGGGGGCCCCGGCGGCCGGAGCCCCCGCTCCCCTGCGGCCCCGGGGCCGGCACGCTCAGGCCGTCGCGCTGCCGTCCGGCTCCGTACCCGGGCCGGTCCCGGTCGCCGGGCCCCGTTCGCGGCGGTCGGCGGTGGCGGCCTCCGCGACGCGGACCTCGAAGGCCACCCGGGTCCAGGCCGCCGCCGCTTTGGCCGCCGAGCCGGCCGCCAGGCCCCACGCCGCGCCGATGATGCCGCCCAGCGCGTAGCCGGTCAGCAGCGCAACCACCGATACCAGCGAGAACACCAGCTGGATCGGCAGGGTGGCGCGCGGGCTCAGGACCCGCAGCGCCAGCAGGCCGCAGGTGCCCAGGGCCATCGCCGCGTACTGGGTGCCGGTCGCCGGGATCAGCGCGGACGCCGTCTGCCAGGTGGCGCCCAGGAGTTGCCGGCCCCAGGAGTCCGGCAGCACGGACAGCACCAGCGCCCACAGCACCGCGACACCCGCCAGCGCGCCGCCGGCCAGCGCCGCCGGGCGGGCCTTGCCGCCCGGCTGCCGGCCCAGCAGCGGCGGGCCGAAGCCGGTCGCCGCGTTGAACAGCACGTTCAGCGGCCCGAACACCGTGCTCGCGCCGCGCAGCGCGCCCACCGCCAGCGGGTTGGCGAAGGCGCCGAGGCCGATGATCGCCAGCTGCGAGGAGGCGTTGCCGACCCCGAACTCCACCAGGAACCGCTGCCCCAGGTGCCCGCGCCGCAGCAGCGCCGCCGGACGGGGCGGGCCGGCCGCGTCCGCCGTCGCCCGGTACAGCAGCCATCCGGCCAGCCCCAGTGCGGGCAGCGCCGAGAGGCCCCAGGCCAGGACGAGCGTCCCGGCGCCGGGCCCGGCCGGGAGCAGCGCCAGGGCGGGGACGGCGGCGGCCAGTCGCAGCACGTCGGCGGCCAGCGCGAGGTGCGGCAGGTGCAGCACCGAGAAGGCGTAGCGCAGGGTGTCCTGGGTGAGCACGATCGGCAGGACCAGGCCGAGCGCGGCGGGCGCGGGCGCGGACAGGGCGTACGAGGGGACGGCGAGCAGGATCCCGGCCGCCCCGGCGGCGGCGAGCGCGAACAGGGCGGCCGAGCGGCAGTCCCGGGCCAGTTCGGCCGGGTCGCGGCCGGCGCCGCCGCGCAGCACGAGGGACTGCCCGACGTACGCGGTGCAGGCGCCCAGCAGCACGGCGAACACGGCGTAGACCACGGCGAAGTCGGCGAAGGCCCCGGCGGAGGACTGGCGGGCGGCGAAGATCACCACCGCGATGTTGGTGAGGGCCGCCACCCCCTGGTCGGCGATGGAGAAGGCGACGGCGCGCCCGGGTCGTATCACTGGGGTCTGCTCACGGCTTTCTGCTCCGGTGGTCGGTGTGGCCTTCATGATCGCTCAGTTCACCGGGGTCGAGGATCCGCAGGCCCATCGTCTCGGAGTTGCCGCCCTGGGGTTCGCGGCCGGTGCCGGCCGGTGGCTGCTGCCGGTGCCGGGGGCCCTGTCCCGGCACCGGCCGGGACGTCTGACGGGGCGCCACCTGGCGCCGGTCGCGGCCGGTGTCCCGGCGGCTGTCCGCGTCCTCCTCGCCCTCGCGCCGGTCGGTGCCGCTGCCCCAGGAGTGGAGCACCGCGCCCAGCAGGACGCCCCCGGCGCCGACGACGAGTTCGCGCACCCGGGTCAGGTCGTCGCGGTGCACTTCGCTCGGGTCGCAGACCACGAGCACCCCGTCGACCCGGTCGGTGAGCGCGATGGCGTCCGCGTACGACAGGACGGCGGGGGCCAGCACCACGACCACCGCGCCCTTGGTGTCGGCGTGGCTGATGAGCTGGGTGGCGGCCGGGGAGGTGAGGGCCCGGGGGACGTTGCGCACCCGGCGGCCGGGCACCAGGTCGAAGATGCCGGACTCGTCCGCGTCGATCGGCACCCGGACGCCGGGCCAGTCGCCGCCGTGCCCGCCCGGGGTGCCGGCCCATCCGGGCCGTACGCCGTCGGCGTGCCGCAGCTGGTCGGTCAGGGTGGGGGTGCGCAGATCGGCCTCCACCAGCAGGGCGTCCATGCCCATCTCGGCGAACGCGGCGGTGAGGTTGACGGCGGCGGCCAGCGGGGTCTCGATGCTGCCGCGCGGGGCGACGACCAGCAGGCGGCGGCGCTGGGCGAACGACTCGTCGTAGGCGAGGCGGAACGCCACCGACCGGTACTCCTCGGCCAGCCGCCCGTCCGCCAGCAGTTGTTCGCCGGGGTGGTCGCCGCGTCCGGGGCGGGGCAGGACGCCGAGGACCGGGGCGTGCAGGGCGCGGGTGACGTCGCCGGGCGAGCGGACGGTGGGGTCGAACACCAGGCGTACCCAGGCGGCGAGCAGGCCGAGGCCGATGCCGACGACGTAGCCGAGGGCGAGGAGCAGCGGCAGTCCGGGCCCGGAGGGGCTGCCGGGCGGTCCGGCTTCGGTGATGACGCGGCCGCCGGTGGTGTCCAGGGAGGTGAGCCGGGCGATGGCGGCGTTGAGGTCGGAGATGGTGCCGGTGACGGTGGTGAGGTCGGACAGGGCGCTGTCGTAGGCGGCGCTGCCGTCGAGGAGGCCGCCGAGTTCGTTCTCCAGTTCGTCGCGCCGTTCCAGCTGGGGGGCGCGCTGGCTCTCCAGGGCGGCGACCTGGGCGGCGATGGTGGCGTCCGCGTCGGCCTGCCGGTTGTCGAGGTACGCCTGGACGAAGGCGTTGGCGCGTTCGGCGGCCAGGTGCGGGTCGTCGGCGGAGTAGGCGAAGCGCAGCACTTCGGTGTTGGGCGGGTTGGTGACCTGGAGGCCGCGTTTGAGCTGCTGGAAGCGGTCGGGCTGGCCGAGGGTCTCGGCGGCGCGCTGGGCGACGATGTCGCTGACGGCGGTGCGGCGTTCCGAGCCCATGGCGACGCGGTCGACGGTGCCGCCGGCGAACGGGTCGGCGGTGGGGGTGCGGACGGTGACCTCGGCGGTGGCCACATAGGTTTCGTTGGCGGTGAGGCCGAGCCAGCCGCCGCCCGCCAGGCCGAGGACGATGCCGCAGACGATGAGCAGCCGGTAGCGCAGCAGTTGCCGGAACTGGTCGCGCAGCAGGTCGGGTTCGTCGTACGGGGCGGTGTGCCCGGCCGGGGCGTCCTTCACCGTGGCTGCTCCTCGGTCGCGGGGGCGGGCGGCGCCGGCTGCCGCCGGGGCCGTGCCAGGGCCTCGTCGAGCAGTGCGTCGATGCGGGCGAGCCCGGCGACGCGGCCGAGCCGGGTGCGGGCGTAGTCGGCGCCGCGGGCGCCGATGGCGTCGGCGGCGGCCGGGTCGGCGGCGAGTTCGCGGGCGGCGGCGGCGAGCGCGGCGGGGTGTTCGGGCGGGACGAGCCAGCCGGCGTCGGAGGCGCGTACCTCCTGGGCGGTGCCGCCCCCGGCGGCCACCGAGGCGATGACGGGGCGGCCGGCGGTGAAGTAGGAGGTGAGCTTGGAGGGGACGCTCATGTCGAGGACGGTGGCGCGCTGGGTGACGACGAGGGCGTCGGCGGCGGCGAGGATGTCGGGGAAGTCGGCGTCGGGGGCGGGCGGCAGGAATTCGACGTTGGGCAGCCCGGCGGCCAGGGCCCGCAGGCGTTCGCGCTGGCTGCCCTCGCCCATCAGGACCACCCGGATCTCGGGGGCTTCGCGGGCGGCGCCGATGAGCACGTCGAGGCCCTGTTTGAGGCCCATGTTGCCGGAGTGCAGCAGGACGGTCTGGGTCTGCGGCCAGCCGAGCCGGGCGCGGACGGCGGCGCGCGGGGTGGCGGGGCCGCCGACGTGCGACCAGTTGGGCACCAGCCGGATGCGGTCGCCGGGGACGCCGAGGGCGGCGACCCGGGGGCGGAAGCTCTCGTGGATGATGCCCACCAGGGTGGCCGCCCGCAGCACGCGCCGTTCCACGGCGGAGGCGGCGGAGGCGGCCCGGCCGCCGCCCCGGATGCCGCTCTGGGCCGCCGCGGCGCCCATCAGGTCCTGGACGATGGGGAGGAACGGGGCGCGGTGCCGGCGCGCGAGCCGGGCGGCGAGCAGTCCGCCCGCCAGGGAGGGGACTTGGGCGAGCACCGCGTCCGGGCGGCCCATGCGG
>NZ_JBHWJL010000086.1:0-18289 GCF_042731495.1 Streptomyces sp. NPDC059853 | reverse complement strand
GTACGGATGTTCCGCTGTCGTCGCTCATGGCTCCCCAGTCCGGGTCAGGCGAGGTGGTCGGCATCGAAGGTCCCCGCGCTCCAGCGCTCACGGCACTCGGCGCGCTTGATCTTGGCGCTGCTGGTGTACGGCAGCACCCCGGGCCGCAGCAGGCCCACCTCGCTGACCCGCACCCCGTGCTCGGCGGTCACCGCGCGCCGGATCGCCGCCTCCAGCTCGCCGGCCCGCACAGCGTTGCGCGGCACCTCTGCGCCTTCGGCGACCGGGCCGCGCACCACCGGGTGGCGGCGCTGGACCTCCACCAGCACCACCAGCCTCTCCTGGCCGCCGTCGTCCACCGAGAAGGCCGCGCAGCGGTCCTCGCGCAGCGCCGGATGGCTGCCGGAGACGGTCGCCTCGATGTCGTGCGGGTAGTAGTTGAGGC
Source organism: Streptomyces sp. NPDC059853 (assembly GCF_042731495.1). Taxonomy (NCBI): domain Bacteria; kingdom Bacillati; phylum Actinomycetota; class Actinomycetes; order Kitasatosporales; family Streptomycetaceae; genus Streptomyces; species Streptomyces sp. NPDC059853. The sequence goes on along the minus strand of NZ_JBHWJL010000086.1, from coordinate 17,865 downwards.
CGTCCAGGATGATGACGTCCTTGCGGCGGCCGGTGATGAACAGCTGGCCGTCGTACAGGAATCCGAGGTCCCCGGTGCGCAGGAACACCAGGTCGGGGTCCTGCGGCAGCCGTGCCCTGAACGTCTCCTCGGTGATCGCCGGAGCGTCCCAGTAGCCGGAGCCGACGCTGTACCCGGAGACGTACACCTCGCCGATCGCGTCGTCCGCGCACGGCTCACCGGTGGCCGGGTCGACGATCCGCAGCGTCAGCGACGGCTGGATCTGGCCGCAGCCCACCAACTGCCGGGCCCGCGCCCCCTCGGCGGCGGGCCGCACCCGGCCGGCCACCAGGGCGGCGGCGTCGAAGCCGCGGATCACCGGCTCCTCGGGCGCCGGGCCGCCGCTGACCATCACGGTGGACTCGGCCAGCCCGTAACAGGGGAAGAACGTGGCCCGGCGGAACCCGGCGGGCGCGAACTTCTCGGCGAACCGCTCCAGGGTCTGCGGCCGCACCGGCTCGGCACCGACCGCGGCCAGCCGCCACCCGGACAGGTCGAGCTTGGCGATCTGCTCCTCGCTGATCCGGCGCACGCACAGCTCGTAGGCGAAGTTCGGGGCCACCGAGATGGCCTCGCCCCGGTCGGAGATGGCGCGCAGCCAGTTGAAAGGGTGCTGGACGAACGCCAGCGGCGGCATCAGCGTCGCCTCGAACCCGGCGTACAGCGGCTGGAACACCGCGTTGACCAGCCCCATGTCGTGGAAGAGCGGCAGCCACAGCACCACCGGCGGCGGTGTCTGCCCCTCCTCCAGATCCCCGCGCGCGCCGTTGGTGTGAATGAGCGCCAGATTGTCCAGGACGTTGGCGTGGGTGAGCATGACGCCCTTGGGCAGCCCGGTCGAGCCGGAGGAGTACTGGAGGTACGCCACGGTGTCCCGGTCGATGTCCGGCTCGCGCCACTCCCCGGCGGCGGCCGGGTCGACCGTGTCGGTGGCCAGCCGCGTGACACCGGCCAGCGCCCGGGCCACCTGCTCGCTGCCGGCCAGCTTGTCCAGCACACCGGTGGTGCTGAGGAACAGCGCGGGGCGCGCCGAGGCCAGCACCGCCTCCAAACGGTCGGTCTTGGCCCCGTCCCGGCCCGTCTCCACCGGCGGGATGGGCACCGCGATCATCCCGGCGTACAGCGCGCCGAAGAAGGCGGGGACGAAGTCGAGCCCGGGGCCGTAGTTGAGCAGCACCCGGTCGCCCGGCTCCGCCACCCGCAGCAGTTCCACGGCGATGGCCCGCGCCCGCAGATCGACCTGGGCCGGGGTGAGGGAATCGCTTTCCTCCACCCCGTTCTCCAGAAAGGAGAAATACACGCGGTCGGGCTCCCCGGCCGCCCGCGCGCGGCACATCTCGACCAGGGTGAGCCAGCCGGGATCGTCGTCCTGCGGCGCCGGTGTGCCGACGGGAGCGGGAGAAAAAGTGCCCTGCACCATGCCTGACCTCTCATCCGAGGAGCGGTGAATTCAAACCGACCGGAATTCCCGGGTCGAGCGGTGGCCATCTTAGGCAAGCGGTACAGGGCCCGGACAACCGTCCTTGGATGAGGTTCGGCTCCGTCTTTGGAATGAGCCGAAGACATGCTGGGGGAGGGGAGTTATTCGTTCCTGAGCGGCTATTTTCCGGCCCTTACCATCCGTACGCTTCTGGGGCACAGGCGCACCGGCCGACACGGAATTCCCGGAGAAAGGGTTGTGCTGTGCTGGACCAACGTGAACACGTACGCCCCGAAGTGGTGGTGACCGGCATGGGCGCCACCACCCCGCTGGGCGGGGACGTCCCCACCAGCTGGTCGGCCCTGCTGGCCGGCGAGTCGGGGGTCACCGCCCTGGAGGACCCCTGGGCCGGACAACTGCCGGTGCGCATCGCCGGCGTGCTCCGCAAGGACCCGGCCGAGATCGTGGACCGGGTGCAGCGCCGCCGGCTCGACCGCAGCCAGGAAGCCGCCCTGGTCGCCGCCCGCGAGGCGTGGGCGGACGCCGGCGCCCCCGAGGTGGACCCCGAACGGCTCGCCGTCGTGGTCGGCACCGGCATCGGCGGCGCCCTGACCATGCTGGACCAGGACGACCGGCTCGAAGCACTCGGGCCCCGGCTGCTGTCCCCGTTCACCATCCCGCGGCTGATGCCCAACGGCGCCGCCGCCGTCGTCTCCCTCGAACTCGGCGCCAGGGCCGGCACCCACGCCCCCACCAGCGCCTGCGCCTCCGGCGCCGAGGCCCTGGCGGTCGGTGCCGCGCTGATCCGCTCCGGCCGCGCGGACGTGGTGGTGGCCGGCGGCACCGACGCCTGTCTGCACCCGCTGTCCATCGGCGGCTTCGCCCGCATGGGCGCGCTGTCCACCCGCAACGACACACCCGAGCTGGCCTCCCGGCCCTTCGACCGGGACCGGGACGGCTTCGTGATGGCCGAGGGCGCCGGGCTGCTCGTCCTGGAGCGCGCCGAGTTCGCCCGGGCCCGCGCCGCCCGCCCCTACGCGGTCCTGGCCGGCGCCGGCGTCACCTCCGACGCCCACGACATGACCACCCCCGACACCCGCGGCCAGGTGCGCGCCATCACCGAGGCCCTGCGCGACGCGGACCTCGTCCCCGCCGACATCGGCCACGTCAACGCGCACGCCACCGGTACCCCGGCCGGGGACATCACCGAGGCCCGGGGTATCGCCCAGGCCGTCGGCACCCACCCGGCCGTCACCGCCACCAAGTCCGCCACCGGCCATCTGCTGGGCGCGGCCGGCGCGGTGGAGGCGGTCTTCACCGTGCTCACCCTGCGGCACGCGCTGATCCCGGCCACCCGCAACCTCACCGACACCGCACCCGAGGTGGAACTCGACCTCGTCACCGGGGGCCCCCGGGCCGTCCCGGTCACCGCCGCGCTCTCCACGTCCTTCGGCTTCGGCGGCCACAACGTGGTGCTGACCTTCAGGAGCCCATCGTGAAGCCCGACATCCTCGTCGAACTGGAACCCGTCGTCGCCCACAACCTCGACCGGCATCTGGCCATCGCCAAGGACTGGATGCCGCACGAGTACGTGCCCTGGGAGGAGGGCCGGGACTTCGTCGAACAGCCCTGGCACCCCGACCAGTCCCGGCTCACCCCGGAGGCCAGGATCGCGCTGGAGGTCAACCTCCTCACCGAGGACAACCTGCCCAGCTACCACCGGGAGATCGCCAACCGGTTCGGCCGGGACGGGGCCTGGGGCACCTGGGTGGGCCGCTGGACCGCCGAAGAGGGCCGGCACGCCATGTGCATCCGCGACTACCTGCTGGTCACCCGGGCGCTGGACCCCGGCCGGCTGGAGGCCGAGCGGATGGCCGTGATGCAGGCCGGGCACCACAGCGAACGGCTCGGCGCCGTACGGTCGCTGGCCTACGTCTCCTTCCAGGAACTGGCCACCCGCATCGCGCACCGCAACACCGGACGCTTCGTCAACGACCCGATCGCCGACCACTTGCTCGGCCGGGTCGCCGCGGACGAGAACCTGCACATGGTGTTCTACCGGTCCCTGGTCTCCGCCGCCCTGGAGATCGACCCCTCGGAAACCGTGCGCGCCATCATCGACGAAATCACCTCCTTCGCGATGCCCGGAACGATGATCCCCAATTTCACCCGGAAATCCCTGGTGATCGCCCGATCCGGAATCTACAACCTGCGTATTCACCACGACGAAGTGGTGCGCCCGCTCCTGAAACACTGGCGCCTCTTCGATATCGAAGGGCTGGACGCCGAGGCGGAAAAGGCACGCGAACAGCTCGCCGTCCATCTCGAACTCCTCCAGACGCAGGCGGAGCGGCAGCAGGACCGTTTCCACACCGCGGCGGCCCGACGCCGCGACCGCGCCCCTTCCTGACCCGACCACCACGGCAGAACCGGGAGATCAGCATGTCCGAGCAGTCCATCCTCACTTCGGTGGCCGGCATCGTCGAGGAAATCGGCGGGGTGCCCGCCGCCGACGTCACCCCCGAGAAGCACCTCGTCGACGACCTGGGCATCGACTCGCTCGCCCTCATCGAGATCGCGGTCGCGGTCGGTGAGGAGTTCAGGATCGAGCTGAGCGACGACGAACTGAAGGAACTGCGCACCGTGCGGGACGTCGTCCTGCACATCGAGAAGGGGCTGGCCGCACGGTGAGACCGCGCGCGGACTGACCGCCCCACCACCGCGTACCAGCGGCCGGCCCCCCGGGGCCGGCCGCTGCCGCGTTCGGGCCCGGCCGCGCCGCCGGGCGCCCTGTGGGTCTCCGCACCCGGGCCGGGGCGCTGTCCGCAGCGCGCCCGCGCGTCACGATGCGTAGTGTGGGTGTCGGTACGGAAGGGGGCGGGTCGCCCCGACGGAACCGACGATGTCACGGAGAGACAATTCGTGAGCCATAGCGGTGGGTTCATTCCGATCGTTGCCGTGTATCTGCTGGTGGCCCTCATCGTGTTCGCCGGCCGCTCCGGCCTGCACACCATGGTGATCCCCGCCGAGGCCGCCGCCCTGTTCGCCGGCGCGGCCGGCGGCGGCGCGCTGGCCCCGGCCGTCGACGTCCCGATCCCGGCCATGGCCGCGGTGGTGCTGCTCTCCGGCCTCGCCGCCAGCGCCACCGGCTACACCGCCGGGCACCGGCTCGGCCCGCCCGCCCTCGGCTGGCGGGTGCTCATCGTGCGCCGCGAACGGCTGCTCCAGGCCCACCGCTCTCTGGCGCACAGCGTCCGCTCCGCGCTCTTCCTCGGCCCCTTCACCGGCTTCCGCCGCCAGGTGCTGCCCGCGCTCGCCGGCATCACCGCGCTGCCCTACCGCCGCTTCCTGGCCTGGACGGGCCTGGGCACCGCCGCCTGGACCCTGCTGTTCGTGGGCCTGGGCACCCTGGCCTCCCGGCACGCCCAGGGCATCACCCGGATCACCGCGGGGGTGTTCCTGCTGGCCGTGCTCTCCCTGGTGGCCGCCGACTTCACCGTCTGGCGGCTCCGCGCCCGCTGACCGGCCCGGACACGGCGCCGGGCCGGTGCCGGCCCGTCAGGGGACCAGCACCAGCCACAGCAGGAACGCGTTCAGCCCGATGACGGCCGCCGCGATCAGCGCGTACAGCCCAGTCACCGGCCCCGTGTTGGCGTGCCGGCCCATCACCGCCCGGTCACGGGTGATCAGCAGCAGCGGCACCAGCGCCGGGGCGATCCCGAACGACAGCACCACCTGCGACAGGATCAGCGCCTGCGTGGGGTCCCAGCCCGCCATCGCGATGAGCACGGCCGGTGCCATGGTGATGCCGCGCCGCACCACCATCGGGATCCGCGCCCCGGTGAACCCCTCCATCACGATCTGCCCCGACATCGTGCCGATACCCGACGAGGACAGCCCCGCCGCCAGCAGCGCCAGCGCGAACACCAGCGCCGCCACCGGCCCCACCCAGCCCGAAAGCGCCGCGTGCGCGTCGGTCAGGGACGCCACCTCGGACAGCCCGGAGCCGTGGAAGGCCCCGGCCGCCACGATCAGCATCGACGCGTTGATCACCCCGGCCAGGGTCAGCGCCACCAGCACATCGATCCGCTCCGCGCGCAGCGCCCGGTCGATCTCCGCGCCGGTGCCCGCCACATGACGCCGCCGCACCAGTGCCGAGTGCAGATAGATCGCGTGCGGCATCACGGTCGCCCCCACGATGCCCAGCGCCAGCAGCGTCGCCCGGCTGTCCTCGGTCCCCGGCACCAGGCCGGACGCCAGTGCCGCGCCGTCGACCCCCGAGCGCAGCATCAGATAGCCGAACCCGGCGCACATCAGACACAGCATCGCCGCGATCACCACCTCGAACGGGCGGTGCCGGCGGGCCTGGAAACCCAGCATCAGATACGACAGCGCCCCGGTGAGACACACCGCCACCGGCAGCGGGACGCCGAACAGCAGGTCGAGCGCCACCGCCGTCCCCATGAACTCGGCGATGTCGGTGGCCATCGCCATCGCCTCCGCCTGGAGCCACAGACCCCGGGTGGTACGCCGCCCGTACCGCTCCCGGCACGCCTCGGGCAGCGAACGCCCGGTCACGATCCCCAGCTTCGCGGCGAGGAACTGCACCGGCATCGCCACCAGACCGGCGGCGATCACCACCCACAGCAGGCCGTAGCCGTAGGAACTGCCGCCCTCGATGTTGGTGGCGAAGTTCCCCGGGTCCACGTAGGCCACCGCGGCCACGAAGGCCGGGCCCAGCGCGCGCAGCGCGGTGACCGGAACGGCGGCGGGCCGGCGCCGCCGCACCGCGCGCGGAGAGCGCACCGCCGCGACCTCAGCCGGCCAGGAACCGGCGCGGGTTGTCCACCAGCATCAGCTCCAGGTCCGCCTCGCGCACCCCCAGCTCGCGCAGCCGCGGCAGCACGGTGTCGCTGATGTGGGTGAAGTTCCACTCCGGCAGGCCCCGCGCCTTCACCGCGTCCGGGTCGGGCGCCAGGTAGTCGGGGAAGCAGTGCGCGTCGTGCGAGAGCACCATCCGGTCCGCGTAGCCGCGCCGGGCCAGTTCCGCGACGGTCGCCGCCCGCTCCTCGGTGGCGCCGAACAGCGAGAGACCGAAGCGGTCCATGCCCAGCGTCGCGCCCCGGTCCGCCAGCTCCCTCAGATAGTCCAGGTCGGTGCTGTCCCCGGCGTGCCCGATCAGCACCCGGGTCAGGTCCACCGACTCCTTGGCGAACAGATCCAGCGCGAGGAGCCCGGCCCGGCTCCCGCTGTCGGTGTGCACACTGATCGGCGCCCCGGTCTCCCGGTGCACCGCGGCCACCGCGCGCGCCACCCGCTCCACGCCCGGCACCAGACCCGGCGCCTCCACACAGCACTTGAGCAGCGCCGCGCGCACCCCGCTGTCGGCGATCTGCGCGGTGATGTCCTTGGTGAAGTCGGCGATCATCGGGTCCGGCTGGTCGAGCAGCAGCCCCGGGCCCCGGAACGCGTAGTGCTGGGGCACCGCGTCGAAGGTGTACAGACCGGTGGTCATCACGATGTTCAGCTCGGGCACCCGCTCGGCCACCCGCTTGATCAGCCGGATGTCCCGCCCGATGCCCTGCACCGTCTGGTCCACCAGGGTACGGATGCCCCGCGCGGCCAGAGCGCGCAGCTTGCGGGCGGCGTCCTCGACCCGTTCCTCCTCGTCCCACCAGGCGCCCACCCCGTAGTCGCGCACGTACTCCGGGGAGAGCACGAACAGATGCTCGTGCATGAGGGTGGGGCCGAGGTCCTCGGGCGCGACGGAACCGAGCACGGTGGGGATGCGGGACACACTGACTCCTCGAAAGGTCCGGGGGATGCGGGACACGGAGAACGGGAAGGCGAGGGGCGGGGGAGGGATAAGAGCGCGCGGGGCTAGCCCTCGTCCCGCACCGTGCGGCGCAGCGGCACGGCCGGGATGAACCAGGCCAGCACCAGCATCAGGACCGCGAACGGCAGCGCCGCCGCGAACACCAGATGGATCGAGTCGGCGAACGCCTCCGCCACCGCCGGCCGCGCCGACTCGGCGATGCCACCGGTGTGATGGGCGATCGCGTTGTACGCGTCATCGGGATCGACCCCGGGCGCGGCGGCCGGCAGCGCGTCCCGCAGCCCGCGCAGCAGCAGGGTGCTGAACAGCGCGGTGCCCACCGCGCCGCCCAGCGCCCGGAAGAACATGGTGGCGGCCGTCGCGGTGCCCAGATCCGCGTGCGGGACGGCGTTCTGCACGATGAACACCATCAGCTGCATGTGCAGCCCGACGCCGACACCCAGCAGCGCCAGCGGCACGAACAACTGCCACAGCGGGGTGTGCGGCTCCAGCAGCGTCAGCCCGCCGAACCCGGCCAGCACCAGCAGCGACCCGGCGATCGGGAACCGCCGGTAGCGGCCGGTGGCCCCCACCCGGATCGCGGCGGCCATCCCGGCGCCCACCGCAAGACCCATCGTGGGCACCAGCACCAGGCCCGCCACGGTCGGCCCGGCACCCCGGCTCACCTCCACGAACTGCGGCACGTACACGATCGTCCCGAACAGCGCGACGCCCAGCAGTCCCGAGGACGGCACCCCCAGCGCGAACACCGGATTGCGGAACAGCCGCGGCGGCAGCACCGGATCGGCCGCGCGCCGCTCCTGCCACCAGAACAGCCCGCCCAGCACCACGGCGCCCGCCACCAGACCCAGGATCTGCGGTGACCCCCAGGCGTACGCGGTGCCGCCCCACACCGTCACCAGCAGCAGCGCCGTGACGGCGGCGGCCAGCAGCGCCGCCCCGGTGTAGTCGATCGCCGCCCGCGGCCGGCGCGGGGTGTGCGGCACCCGGAAGGTGACATAGGTGATGACCAGACAGAGCAGCCCGAGCGGCACATTGACGTAGAAGATCCAGCGCCAGCTCAGATGCTCGGCGAACAGCCCGCCCAGCAGCGGCCCGCCCATGCTGCCGATGGCGAACACCCCGCCGGTGTAGCCCTGTACCTTGCCGCGTTCGGAGGCCGGCACCAGATCGGCGAAACCGGAGGTGGCCAGGTTCATCAGGCCGCCGCCGCCCAGGCCCTGCAACGCCCGCATGGCGATGAGCATTTCGACGCTGTTCGCGGCCCCGGCCAGCGCGGAGGCGACCACGAAGATCGTCACGGCGGCCAGGAACGTCCGCCGCCGCCCGTACAGATCCCCGAGCTTGCCGTGGATCGGCGCCGAGGCCACCGTGGTGATGAGATAGGCCGTCACCACCCAGGACACCGATCCCGTGGCGTGGAACTCCCGGGCGATGGCGGGCAGCGCCGTCGCCACGATCGTCTGGTCGAGCACCGCGAGCAGCAGTGCCATGGCGAGCCCGCTCAGCGCCACTTTCGTACGGCGCGGCAGCCGGCTGGGGCCTTTTTCCGTAGCGACAGCCGCGGCTGTCTCGCTCCTGGTCACGCGGCACCGGCCTTCCCTGGAAAGGACGCTGAGCGCCCTCCATGCTAGGGAAATCGCCCCGGCCGCTCATCGGCCCGCGGACGGAATCCCGTTCCGCCCCAGGTCGCTTTCCGCACCGCCGAAAGAATGAGCCGCGCCCGCCGTGCCCGGCGGATTCAGGAATTCCCGGCGGGCCGCACCCGGACCGTGCCGTCCCGGGTGGACACCGTCACCGTGCGCCCGGAGTCGGCCCGCGAGGCGAGCCCGACATCCGCCGCCCCGTCGCGCCGGTCGATGTCCAGCGCGTACCCCTCGGGCGGCTCCGGCAGCACCAGATCCACCGCACCGTCCCGGGTCGACGCCCTGACCTCGGGAGGCGGCGTGCCGAACCGCAGCGTCACATCGCCGTTCCGGGTGGACACCTCCGCCGCCCCGGCCAGCGCGGTGCCCGTCACCGCCCCGTCCCGGGTGCTGATCCGCACCGGGCCCGGGCTGTCCGACACCTCCACCGCGCCGTCGTCGCCCGCCACCTCCACGCCACCGGTCACCCCGCTCACCTGCACCGCGCCGGAGGTGGACACCCGCACCGCCGCCCGGGGCGGCACCACCAGCGTCACCGAGGAGCCGCAACCGCGCCCCGGGAGCCCGGGACAGCGCACCGAGAGCCGCAGCGTGCCGCCGTCCTCCTCCTGGACCACCCGCGGTGCGAACAGCGACCAGCTCAGCTCCCACCGGGCCCGCACCGCCTCCGCGCCCGCCTCGGCGCGCACCGTCACCGGGCCGCTCGCGCTCACCTCCACCCGGTCGAAGGCGCCCGGGTGCACGGTCTCCCGCTGGTCGCTGGTGCGGGTCAGATGCGAGGCGATGAACAGACTCAGGAACAGCACCACGCAGGCGGCCGAGAGACCGCCGGTGACCAGCAGCCGGCGGTCGGGAACGGGGGGCGGGGGCGGCACGGCGCGCTCGGTGCCGGTGGTCGCCGCCGTCATGACTTCAGATAGCGGACCACGGCGAGAATCCGCCGGTGCGATCCCTCGGCCACATCGAGCCCCAATTTACGGAAAATGGAATTGACGTGTTTCTCCACCGCGCTGCTCGACACATACACCTGCCGGGCGATGGATTCATTGGTGTGCCCCTCCGCCATGAGGGAGAGCACACGCGATTCCCGCTCGGTGAGAGTGCTCAGCGGATCGGTGCGCTTGCTGCGGGCGAACAACTGCCGGATCACCACCGGATCGAGGGCCGTGCCGCCCTGGGAGACCCGCTCCAGGGCGTCCATGAACTCCTCGACCCGCGCCACCCGGTCCTTCAGCAGATAGCCGATCCCGCCCGCGTCATGGGTGAGCAACTCGGTGGCGTACCGCTCCTCCACGTACTGCGACAGCACCAGCACCCCCATCGCCGGCCAGCGCTGCCGCATCAGCAGCGCCGCCTTCAGCCCCTCGTCGGTGTGGGTGGGCGGCATCCGCACATCCACCACCGCCACCTCCGGGGTGTGGCGTTCGACCTCCGCGATCAACTCCTCCGCGTCCCCGGCCCGGCCCACCACCTCGTGCCCCTCGTCCTCCAGGAGCCGCGCCACCCCCTCGCGCAGCAGAACGGAATCCTCGGCGATCACGACTCGCACGGCAGCTCCACGGTCATCACGGTGGGTCCGCCCACCGGGCTGGTCACGGACATCTCACCCTCGACGGCGGCGATCCTGCGCATCAGCCCCGAAAGACCCGCCCCCGAGGTGTCCGCTCCGCCCACTCCGTCGTCCTCGATCACTATCAGAGCACGATCGTCCTCCGCCCGGATGCTCACCCGGATCAGATCGGCCGCCGCGTGTTTGGCCGCGTTGGTGACCGCCTCGGACACCGCGAAGTACGCCACCGGCTCGATCCCGGGCGGCAGCCGCCACGGCAGCCGGTAGTCGATGCGCACCGGCACCGCCGACCGCTCCGCCAGCGCGGAGAGCGCGGCGTCCAGACCGCGGTCGTCGAGAATGGCCGGATACACCCGCCAGGCCACGTCCCGCAGTTCGGTCAGCGCCTGGAGCGCGTTCTCGTGCGCCCGCTCCAGTGGCGGCTGCAGGTCCGCCGCGGGCCGCGTCCCCTCCGCCACCCGGCTCGCGGTCCGCCGGGCGCTCGCCAGCAGCAGGGCCAGCGCCACCAGTTGCTGCTGCACCCCGTCGTGGAGGTCCCGCTCGATGCGCCGCCGCTCGGCGTCCACCGCCTCGACCACCGAGGCCCGCGAGCGGATCAGCGCCCGCACCCGGGCGGCCAGCCGGGCCGGCTCGCCGGGGCCCAGCAGCCGCCGCGCGGTGCGGGCGTCCCAGCCGGCCAGCGTGGCCGCGATCCACGGGGCGAGCGCGAGCAGCGCGGCCCCGGCCAGCATCCGCACCGCCTCGCCGAGCAGTTGCGGGTCGGCCCGGTACAGCGGCGAGGTCACCAGCGCCACCCCGAAGGACCAGCACAGCAGCACACCCGCGCCGGCCGGCAGCCCCACCGTCACCCGGGTCATCAGCCAGGACGCCGCGCGCCGCTCGGTGTCGGCCAGCACCTCGTGGTACGCCTCGGCACCCGAGCGCCGGGCGTCCGCGCCCTCGCGGGGCCGCAGTTCGGGACCGGCCGGATCGGGGACGTCCGCGATCCCGCAGGACTTCAGCCGGGCCCGCTCGGCCCGTCCGGCGCGCAGCAGCACGTCCTGGCGCAGCCGGAACCCCGCCCGGCGCCACCGCCGGTGCCCGGTCAGCGGCAGCAGGAGCAGCGTCACCAGCGCCACCAGACCCGCCACCACGTCCAGCAGGGCGTGCACCGTACGGGCCAGCGTCATGGTGGCCGCCGCCCGCAGGCGGGCGCTCATCGCGTCCCCCGCGCCAGGGCCGGGCGCGCGGCGGCGACCGGCACCGGAACGGGCAGCACGCGCGGCGCAGGGCCCGGCCGGGCGACCGGCCCGGAGGACGGGACCACCGGCGGGCCGGGGGAGCGGCGCCGCCGGGCGACCAGCCACCACACCCCGCCGCCCGCGCCGGCGACCGCGCCCAGCGCCCACACCGGGACCGGCCCGGAGACGGCGCTGTGCCCCCCGTACCCCAGGGCCACGTACAGACCCGTCCAGCTCACCTCGGCGAGCACGGCGGCCGTCGCGTACCGGGCGACCGGATAGCCGCTCAGCCCGGCCGCCGCCGCCCCGGTCGCCCGGCCGCAGGGCACGAACCGCAGCGGCACCAGGAACGCGCCGCCGCCGCTGTGCAGCCGGGCCGAGGCCGCGCCGGTCAGCTCCGCCAGCCGCGCCGTGCCCAGCCGGCCCGGCAGCGGCCATCTCCGGGTGCCCGCGCGGGACCTGCCGCGCAGCCGTCTGGCCGTGCCGTAGAGCCCGAGGTCGCCGGTGAGCGTGCCGGCCAGCACCGCCGAGGCCACCAGCAGCAGCGACAGATCGCCGCGCGCGGCCAGCGCCCCGGCGACCACCACCAGCGTCCCGTTGGGTGCCAGCGGGGCGGCGGTGGCCAGAAACAGCACCGCGTACGCCCACGGCTCGGCATGGCCGGCCGCTGCCGCCAGGCTGTCCGCGTCCACGTCAGGCGCTCCTTCCCCGGTGCCCGCGGGCGGCGGACCCCTACCGGCTGCCAGTGTGCCAGCGGGCGAACGCCCCGGCCATGGGGCCCGGCGGTCACTTGGCTGCGGCCCCGCGCACCCCCGCGGTGCGGAGGACCACACACATCGTCAGTGCGGGGTCAGCCCCTTGCGGTGCGCGAGGATGCCCGCCTGCAGCCGGTCGCGCAGCCCCAGCTTGGAGAGCACATTCGAGACATGGGACTTGACGGTGGCGATGGTGAGGCTCAGATCCTGGGCTATCTCGTTGTTGGACATGCCCAGCGCGATCCCCTTGAGCACCTCCACCTCGCGTTCGCTCAGTTCCGAGAAGGCGCTGCCGTGCGGCCCGCCCGCCGGGGGCAGGATCTTGAAGCGGTCCAGCATGAGGGAGACCATCACCGGACACAGATAGGCGTTCCCGCGCGCCACCGCCCGTACCGCCTCGATCAGTTCGTGCCGGGTGGTGGACTTCAGCAGATAGCCGCGGGCGCCGAGTTTCAGGGCGCGGAACAGGCTCTCCTCGGAATCTCTGCTGGTGATCACGACGATCTTCGCGCGTAAACCCCGCGCCCGGGAGAGGATCTCCAGGGCGTTCTCCTGCCCCACCGTCAGATCGGTGAGGATGACGTCGGGGTCCGTTCTCTCGGCGGTCATCACCGCGTCGCGGGGGGAGTCCGTGACGGTCAGCAACTCCATTCCCTCCTCGTGGGTGAGGACGGCGCCGAAGCTGTCGCGCGCCAGACCTTCGTCGTCGACAAGGGCGATCCGGATGGTGCTGTGGTGTTCGCTACGCATGTGTTCTCCGTGGGAGAGTGGCACGAACGGCTGTAACGCGGCGCGGGCGTCCGGACGTCACGGAAGCGGTGGGCGGCAGGGGGCCGCACAGGTGACCGCCAGACGTGGATGCGACATCAACTCCTGGTCGGGGCCCCCTGATCGCATGACGCGACACCTGTGCGCCGCAGAGCTGTGAGGCCAGTTCGGATGGGACGGTGTGTGGTCGGGACACCGCTCGGTAGCAGTGATACCGGCAGAACTCAAAGCGCTGGCCCATGACAGCACGACGGCCCCAGGGGCGGCATCACCGCTAAGGATGCATCCCCGCCCCTCCCGTGCACTCTTGAGAATGACGCCGCTCCGTCCACCGGCGGCCGGCCCTCCCCCGTCGGACGGACCCGGCCGCGCCGGACGGCTGACGGCGCGTCCCCTCCCGTGACCCTGTCGCCACTGGTCGGGCCTGTGGCGCTCGCGGGTGCGCCCTTGCTGCGCCACCGGTGGTGGATGAGGATGAACCGCACCGCACGGGTACCGCCCCGGGGAGCGGCGCCGTCCGCCCCAACCCCTCCTGACCAGGGGGGATGACGGCGTCCCCGCTCCCGCACAGCACGGGCGGACGGGGAAAGCGACCTGGGGGAAGGTGACATGGAACCGGAACGCCATGTGTCCGTGGTGATCGCCGACGACGAGCCGGTGGTCCGCGAGGGACTGCGGCTGATCCTGGAGACCCAGCGGGATCTGCGGGTGGTCGGCAGCGCGGGGGACGGCCGGCAGGCGGTGCGCCGGTGCGCGGAACTGCGGCCGGACGTGCTGCTGCTGGACGTGCGGATGCCGCACGGCGACGGCATGTGGGTGCTCGCCGAACTCGCCCGCCGCGACCTGCTCGGCCACGGCGGCTGCCGGGTCCTGATGCTCACCACCTTCGGTCTGGACGAGTACGTGGACCAGGCGCTGGCGGGCGGCGCCAGCGGCTTTCTGCTCAAGAGCAGTTCGTACGAGGAGGTCCTGGCCGGGGTGCGGGCGACCGCGCAGGGCGACGGTTTCCTCAGCCCCACCGTCACCCGGCGCATCATCGACGGCTATGTCAGGGGCCGCTCGGACCGCACGGTGGACGCCACCGACGCCGCCCGCATCGCCGGGCTGACCGCCCGCGAGCGCGATGTCCTGCGGCTGCTGGGGGAGGGGCTGAGCAATCTGGAGATCGCGCAGCGGCTCTCGGTCTCCGAGCACACCGTCAAGTCCCATGTGAGCAGGCTGCTCAGCAAGACCGACTGCCGCGACCGGGGCCAGGCCGCCGCCCTGGTGCGGCGGGCCGGTCTGTGCTGAACCGGTGTGCTCACCCCCGGTGGCGGGCACGGTGGGCGGCCCGCACCTGCGCCACCAGTTCCTCCCACGGCTGGCTTTTCAGCAGCACGCCCCGGGCGCCGTGGGCCCTCGCGTCCGCCTGGTAGCTCCCGTGGTCGAACGTGGTGAGCATGAGGACCTGGACGGCCCCGGGCTCCGGCCCCACCAGGCCGCGCCCGGCCAGGGCGGCCAGCACCCACAGCCCGTCCCGGCCCGGCATCCGCACGTCCAGCAGCGCCACGTCCGGCCGCAGTTCGGTGCAGGCCCGCAGCGCCGTCTCGCCGTCCGCCGCCGTGGCCACCACCTCCAGGTCCGGCTGGGACTCCAGGATCAGCCCCAGGCTCTCGCGCACCGTCCCCTCGTCGTCGGCGATCACCACCGTGATCGGCCCCGGCGCCGCCGTCACCAGGTCCGCCCGGTGTCGTGCGCCGCCGGCACCGAGGCGGTGACCAGGAAGCCGCCGTCCTCGGTGCCGCCCGCCGTGAACTCGCCGCCCAGCGCCGTCACCCGCTCCCGCATCCCCTCCAGGCCGGTACCGGCCCCCGGGACCGGTACCACCTCGTACGGGGACGGCGCGGAGCGCACCGTCACGCGCACCGCGGGACCGGACACCGTGGCGCCGATGGTCACCGCCGCGCCCGGGGCGTGCCGGCGCGCGTTGGCGAGGGTCTCCTGCACGATGCGGTAGCACATCAGCTGGACCGGTTTCGGCAAGGTGGCGGGGTCTCCGTGGATGTCCAGCCGCACCGGGTTGCCGGCCTGCCGGGCCGAGCGCACCAGCTCGGGGAGTTCGGCGAAGGAGGGGGCGGGCGACAGTGGCGCCTGTTCGGGCGGCGTGCCGTTGCGCAGCACGCCCAGCAGTTCCCGCATCTCCACCGTCGCCTGCCGTCCGGCGGCGGCCAGCGCGTCGACCTGGCGGTTCGCCCAGGGCGGCAGGTCGGCCGAGCGGGCGCGGATCGTCTCGGCGTGCACCACCAGCAGGGTCAGTGAGTGGGCCACCACGTCGTGCATGTCCCGGGCGATCCGCACCCGTTCGGCCGCCGCCGCCCGCTCGGCGAGCAGCGCGTGCTCGCGCTGGGCGTCGGCGGCGCGCGCCCTGACCGCCTCCAGGGTCAGCCGGTGGCTCTGCACCACGATGCCCAGCGCGCAGGCCACCGGCACCGGGGCCACCGTCGCGAACACGTCCGAGCCGCCGCGCCAGTCGGTGGTCGCGGTGGCGTGGTTGACCATCACGCCCAGGCAGACCAGCACGGTGCCGCCGCACACCCCGGCCAGCGCGCGCGGCAGGGAGCAGTAGGCCCCGACCGCGTACAGCGAGAACGCCAGCGGCAGCACGGCCAGGTTCCCCAGCTGGACCTCCTGGGCGGCGCACCAGATCTCCACCACGGCGAGGGTCGTCAGCATGACCGCGAACCCGGTCAGCGGTAAACGCCGCCGGACCAGCAGCCCTGCGGCGGCGACCACCGTGTGGACGGCCAGCGCCGTCCACGCCTGCCGGGAGGTGTCCGTCGTCACCTGGTCAAGCAGCGCCGGTGCGACGGCGGCGAGCGCGATCAGCGGATCGATGAAGTGCGGACGGGGCAGCGGGAACGAGGTCATCGCCCAGACAGTAAGGGCCGCGCCGGAACGTGACATCGCTCGTACGAATGAGTCTCCGGCCGGAATCGCCGCTCCCGGCTACCTCTCGCGGACCAGCGCCGCCCCGGCCCGGGGCCGAGCCCGGCCCCACCCCCGTCCGAGCCCTTCCGGACCCCCGGGGGGGGGGGAGCCCGGTCCGCACCCCCGACTTTGCATGATCATGCGCATGTGTGCATACTCTTCCCATGTCCAAGGTCCTCACCTCCCTCCCGGCCGGCGAGCGCGTCGGCATCGCCTTCTCCGGCGGGCTCGACACCTCGGTCGCGGTCGCCTGGATGCGCGACAAGGGTGCCGTCCCGTGCACCTACACCGCCGACATCGGCCAGTACGACGAGCCCGACATCGCCTCGGTGCCCGGCCGCGCCAAGACCTACGGCGCCGAGGTCGCGCGCCTGGTCGACTGCCGCGCCGCGCTGGTCGAGGAGGGGCTCGCCGCGCTGGCCTGCGGCGCGTTCCACATCCGCTCGGGCGGGCGGGCCTACTACAACACCACCCCGCTGGGCCGCGCCGTCACCGGCACCCTGCTGGTGCGGGCCATGCTGGAGGACGACGTCCAGATCTGGGGCGACGGCTCCACCTTCAAGGGCAACGACATCGAGCGCTTCTACCGCTACGGGTTGCTCGCCAACCCGCAGCTGCGCATCTACAAGCCCTGGCTGGACGCCGACTTCGTGACCGAGCTGGGCGGGCGCAAGGAGATGTCCGAGTGGCTCCAGGCCCACGGCCTGCCCTACCGCGACAGCGCCGAGAAGGCGTACTCCACGGACGCCAACATCTGGGGCGCCACCCACGAGGCCAAGACGCTGGAGCACCTCGACACCGGCGTGGAGACCGTCGACCCGATCATGGGCGTCCGGTTCTGGGACCCGTCGGTGGAGATCCCCACCGAGGACGTGACGATCGGCTTCGCGCAGGGCCGGCCGGTGACCATCAACGGCAAGGACTTCGCCACCCCCGTCGAACTGGTCATGGAGGCCAACGCCATCGGCGGCCGGCACGGCCTGGGCATGTCCGACCAGATCGAGAACCGGATCATCGAGGCCAAGAGCCGCGGCATCTACGAGGCGCCCGGCATGGCCCTGCTGCACGCCGCCTACGAGCGCCTGGTCAACGCGATCCACAACGAGGACACCCTCGCCCAGTACCACACCGAGGGCCGCCGCCTCGGCCGGCTGATGTACGAGGGCCGCTGGCTGGACCCGCAGGCCCTGATGGTGCGCGAGTCGCTCCAGCGCTGGGTCGGCGCGGCCGTCACCGGCGAGGTGACGCTGCGGCTGCGGCGCGGCGAGGACTACTCCATCCTCGACACCACCGGGCCGGCCTTCAGCTACCACCCGGACAAGCTGTCCATGGAGCGCACCGAGGACGCGGCGTTCGGCCCCGTCGACCGCATCGGCCAGCTCACCATGCGGAACCTGGACATCGCCGACTCCCGGGCCAAGCTGGAGCAGTACGCCGGGATCGGTCTGATCGGCACCGCCGGGCCCGCCACCGGCGCCGCCCAGGCCGCCGCCACCGGGCTGATCGGCGCCATGCCGGAGGGCGGCGCCGAGGCCATCGCCGCCCGGGGCGAGGCGGCGGGCGAGGACGACGCCCTGCTGGACCGCGCCGCGATGGAGTCCGGCACCGACTGACCGGACACGGCTGCGGCTGCCGATACGGGGC
>NZ_JBHWJL010000085.1:0-18371 GCF_042731495.1 Streptomyces sp. NPDC059853 | reverse complement strand
CCCCCGTACCGCGGGGGCGGCCACGCGCCGTCCTCAGGAACGCCCCGCCGCCGCGCCCAGCCGCACCGGCTCCGGATCCCGGGCCACCCGCCGCAGACACGGCGCGCCGGACGGCGACCGGTCGGTGAAGAAGCGGGCCGCCAGATCCGCCGTCTCCCGGGCCCGCTCCAGCACCACCCAGTGGTCGGTGTCCGGGACGGTGAGGAAGTGCCGGGCCCCGATCCGCTCCGCGAACAGCCGCTGCAGCCCGGGAGAGGTCACCGTGTCGTGCTCACCGCTGAAGACCAGCGTCGGCACCCCGGTGGGCCCGCCGGAGAAGTCCGCCCGCTCGGTCAGCGCGCGGCGCACCGAGTCCCCCAGATGCGGGGAGTGCCGGGCCGTGTGCAGCAGCGCCCGGCGTACGTACCGGTAGGCCAGCGCGCGCCGGGTGACATGGCGGCGCTCGTCCAGACACAGCAGCATCGCCGCGATGTGCTCGGCGAACGCCTCCGCCTCGCCCCGCGCCAGCAGCCGCTCGGCCTCAAGGCCCGCCCGCAGCAGCCCGTCGGAGATGTCCGCCGGGACCCCGCCCAGCACCACCCGCGCCACCCGGTGCGGCGACCGGCGCACCAGACCGTGGGCGAGCCCGGCCCCGTACGAGAAGCCGAAGACGTTGACCCGCTCGCACCCCAGATCGTCCAGGATGCCCTCCAGCGCCCGGCCCAGCAGCCCGTGGCTCGGCCCCGGCGGCAGCGGCCCCGCCCCGCCCATGCCCGGCAGATCCGTGGTCACCACATCGGCGAACGGACCCAGCGCCGTCTCCAGCTGCTGCCAGCCGCCCATCCCCTGCAGCGCCCCGCCGATGACCAGCACCGGCTCGGTGCGCACCGGGCCGGGGCCGCGGCGGGGCAGCAGCCGGTAGGAGTACGGGACGCCGCTCACCGTCAGGGACCGGATCACCTCGTCGGACATGGGGGCCTTCCTCTCGGCACGACACGGACGGCAGGGCACGGGACGGGCGGCGGCGCGCGGGTCAGTCACGGGTGAGGACGAGCGCCGCGTTGTGGCCCCCGAAGCCCAGCGAGGTCTTCACCGCGCACCGCAGCCGGGCCCGGCGCGCCGGGCCGCGCACCAGATCGAGCCCGGCCGGCAGCCCGGGGTCGGGCGTCGTCAGATTGACCGTCGGCGGGACCGTCTGCTCCTCCAGGGCCAGCACGGTGAGCGCCGTCTCGATGCCGCCCGCCGCGCCGAGCGTGTGCCCGGTGACGGCCTTGGTCGAGGTGACCAGCGGCCCCTCGCCCAGCACCCGGACGAGCGCCCGGCCCTCGATCAGGTCGTTCAGCACGGTGGAGGTGCCGTGGGCGTTCACATGGTCCACCTCGGCGCCCGTCACCTGCGCGTCCGCGAGCGCCGCCCGCAGCGCCCGTTCGATGCCCGCGCCCTCCGGGTCAGGCGCCACCATCGAGCAGGCGTCGCTCGCCGCGCCGTAGCCGCGCACCATCGCGCGGGGGGCGGCGCCGCGCGCCCGGGCGTGCTCGGGGCGCTCCAGCACCAGCAGCCCGGCGCCCTCGCCCACCACGAACCCGTCCCGCCCGGCGTCGAAGGGGCGGCAGGCCGTCGCCGGGTCCTCGCGACGGGTGGAGACCGCCTTCAGCCGGCACGCGCTGGCGATCAGCAGCCGCGACAGCACGGACTCCGCGCCACCGGCCACCACGATGTCGCAGGCGCCCGAGCGCAGCAGCTGATGCGCGGTGCCCAGCGCCACCGTGCCCGAGGAACAGGCGGTGGACACCGCCAGACTGGGCCCGAGGGCGCCCAGATCCCCGCAGACGCTGGAGGCGGCGCCGTTGACCACCGTCAGCGGCGCCAGCTTGGGCGACACCCGGCGCGGGCCCCGGTCGGCCAGCACCGCGTGCTGCTCGTCGTAGAACGGCAGCCCGCCGTGCGCCGAGCCGATCACCACGGCCACCCGGGAGCCGTCCCACGCGGCCGGGTCGAGGCCCGCGTCCGCGACCGCCTCGCGCGCGGCGAGCACCGCAAGCTGCGAGAACCGGTCCATCAGCCGCGCCGCCGCCACCCCCAGCACCGCGGCCGGGTCGAGCCCGGCCGCCGTGTACATGAAATCGCAGGGCAGCTCCGCCAGCTCCGGATGCCGCCGCACCCCCTCCGGCCGCCCGCCGCCCGCCACCGCGTGCCAGGTGGCCTTCACCCCCGTACCGGCGGCGGTGACCAGCCCCAGACCCGTGACCGCCGCTGCGAACGGCTGCCGGCCCGGCATCAGGTCACGACCTCCCGGCCGACCACCGTGACCAGTCTCCCCACGGTGTCGCGCGGGGTCAGCTCCACCGCGTCCAGATCGATGTCCAGCCGGTCCTCGATCAGCAGCCGCAGCTCCTCCAGGGCCAGCGAGTCCAGCCCGAGCGAGCCGAGCGGGGCCCCGTCCTCGACCCGGGACGCGGCGACCCCGAAGCGCTGCACGAGCAGATGGTTCACCACATCTGTTGCGATCAAGAAACTCTCCCGCGTCCGCAGAGGGTGCTGCCTACGACGGTTCAACGAGCGGGCCCCGACATGGAAACGATGGAAACGGACACATCCCCCCACCGGCCCCCCGCGCGCGCGGAGAAAGAGCAGCGCACAAGCCTTCAGCCCGCGCACACCCCTGGGTTAGCGTGCGGGCCATGGTGCGAGGGCGCGGGTGGGGACGGGGGGTGAGGGGCGACGATGTCGTACGGGTGCTGGAGGGCGTACGGGGCATCGACGCGGCGCTGCGGGACGGCCTGTACGGACGCGGCACCGGCCGGGCGGTGCGGCGGCTGCGCGCCCTGCTCGGCGCCGAAGTGGTGGTGCTCACCGACCTCGACGGCCCCGTGGCCTCGGCCGGACCGGTGGGGGAGGGGGTACGGGAGGTCCTGGCCCTCGCGTACGAACAGGGCGGCCCCGTCAGCCGCGGCCCCTGGGCGGCCGTCCCGCTGCTGGTGGCCGGCGAACTGTGCGGGGCGCTGGTGATGCGCGGCGGCGCCGAGGAGGCGCTCGTACCGGTGGGCGCGCTGGTGGCGCGCTCCCTCGACCACGCCGCGCTCGGCCGCGCCCGGGGCCGGATCGCCGCGGCCGACCTGCGGACCCTGCGCGCCCAGATCTCCCCGCACTTCCTGCACAACGCCCTGGCCGTCATCGGCGCCCGGATCCGCACCGAGCCGGAGCGGGCCAGGGAACTGCTGCACGACTTCGCCGACTATCTGCGCTACAGCTTCGCCTCGCGCGGCGACTACGCCACCGTCGCCGACGAACTCCAGGCCGTCCAGACCTATCTGGAACTCCAGCGGGCCCGCTTCGACGACCGGATGGACCTCATGGTGCGGATGGCGCCCGACATCCTCGCCGTCGCCATCCCGTTCCTGGTCATCCAGCCGCTGGTGGAGAACGCGGTGCGGCACGGTCTCGAACCCAAGACCGGCAGGGGCAGCATCTCCGTCTCCGGCTTCGGCGAGGGACCGCTGTGCGTCATCGAGGTGGAGGACGACGGGATGGGCATGGATCCGGAGTTCGCCCAGGGGGTGCTGGCCGGCACCGGCCCGCCCACCCGCAGCGTCGGGCTCGCCAACGTCGACCGGCGGCTGCGCGCCGTCTACGGCGCCGAGTACGGCCTGGTCATCGAGACCGCCCCCGGCAGCGGCACCAAGGTCGTCATCCGGGTGCCCCGGTTCCGGCGCGGGGTGGTGGCCGGATGAGCGAGCGGCACGAGGGGCTGCGGGTCCTGGTGGTCGAGGACGAGTCCGCCACCCGCGAGGAACTGGCCCACCTGCTGGACGCGGCCGAGGAGGTGCGCGCCGTGCGCGCCGCGGAGAGCGGCGAGGCCGCGGTGCGGCTGCTGGGCACCGACGCCTTCGACGCCGTCTTCCTCGACGTCTCCATGCCGGGACTCAGCGGCGTCGAGGTGGGCCGGGTGCTGGGGATGCTCTCCGCGCCGCCCGCCATCGTCTTCGTCACCGCCTCCGAGGCGCACCGGGACGCGGCCAGGGACATGGGCGCCGTCGACTATCTGCTCAAGCCGGTGCGCGACGAACGGCTCGCCGAGGCCGTCGCCCGCGTCCGCGCCGCCCGCCGCCCCGGACCCGTCGCCGACGAACTGGCCGTGGTGCGCATCGACACCGGCCGGCACATCTTCTTCGTGCGGCGCGACGACGTGTACTTCGTCGAGGCGCACGGCGACTACGTACGGCTGCACACCGGCGCCGGCGTGCATCTGATCCGGCAGGCGCTGTCCCATCTGGAGACGGTGTGGGGGCCGGCCGGCTTCGTCCGGGTGCACCGGGGCTACCTGGTCGCCATCCGGTGGGTGCGCGATCTGCGGGCCGGCTCGTCCTCGGGACTGCTGGCCCACACCCCGGCCGGGGACGTCCCGGTCAGCCGCCGGCACGCCCGCGCGCTGAAGGAGCGGCTGCTGGCCGCGGTCCGGGAGCAGGGGTGAGCGGCGAGGGCGGGCGGGTGCGCGTCACCAGCCCGCAGACCCGGGTCGCGCTCGCCCGGCGGCACCGGCCCGCCCAGCATCTGCTGCCGCTGCCCTCGCCGGAGTCCGGCGCGGACACCGAGGCCGCCCGCGCCCTCTTCCGCCGCCTGCGGCGGCTGGCCGCCCGCACGCTGGGCCTGCTGTGCGGGCTGCTCCTCGGGCTCAGCGGACTGCTGTGGCTGCTGCCGGCGCCGCTGTCCTGGGTGGTGCTGATGGTCGGCAGCTACCCGCTGCTGCTGCTGATCGCGGTCTGTCACGTGCGGGCCGCCGAGCGGAACGAGGACCGCGCCCCGTGACCTCGCTGCTGGCCATCGGGCTGCTCCTCGGCTCCAGCGTGGTCATCGGCGTCTACGGGGTGCGGGCGGCCCGCAGCACCCCGGACTTCCTCGTCGCCTCCCAGCAGATCAGTCCCGGCTGGAACGCCATGGCGATCGCGGGCGAGTACGTCTCGGCCGCCTCGGTGCTGGGCCTGGCCGGGCTGATGCTGAAGAACGGGGTCGGCTCGCTGTGGTGGGCGGTCGGCTTCACCGCCGGGTACGTGGCGGTGGCCGCGCTGGTGGCCGGGCCGATGCGGCGCTCGGGCGCGTACACCGTGCCGGACTTCGCCGACTACCGGCTGGGGTCGCGGGCCGTGCGCAAACTGTGCGCCGTGATCGTGCTGGTGATCATGTGGCTGTATCTGATCCCGCAGTTCAAGGGTGCGGGCGTGGTGCTGCACCTGGTGAGCGGGACGCCGTACTGGGTGGGGGTGGTGCTGGCGGGCGCCGTGGTCAGCTCCTCCATCGCGGTGGGCGGGATGCGGGCGGCGACCTATGTGCAGGCGTTCCACTACGTGGTGAAGCTGATCTTCATCGCGGTGCCGGCCCTGGTGCTGCTGGTACGGGCCGGGGGCGAGGGCCGGGAGCTGGCGCTGCGGGTGGACGCCGGGGCGTGGTCGAGGCCGCTGCTGGATCTCGAAGGGTCGGGGCAGCCGCTGCTGGCCACCTGGTCCGTGCTGCTGGCCACCACGCTCGGGGCGGTCGGACTGCCGCATGTGATCATGCGGTTCCACACCAGCGCCACCGCCCGGATCGCGCGCCGGGTGGCGGTGTGGGTGATCGTGCTGCTGGGCCTCTTCTATCTCTTCCCCGCGGTGTACGGGCTGCTGGGGCGGGTGTTCGCGCCCGGGCTGATCACCGAGGGGCACACCGACCAGGTGACCGTGGTGCTGCCGGGCGCGATGGTGCCGGGCGCGTGGGGCGCCGTGCTCACCGCGCTGGTGGCCGCCGGGGCGTTCGCGGCGTTCCTGTCCACCTCCTCCGGGCTGCTGCTGGCGCTGGCCGGCGGGCTCTCGCACGATCTGTCGCGGTCCTCGGTGCCCCGGCTGCGGCTGGCGGTGGCGGCCGGGGCGCTGGTGGCGGTGGGGCTGTCGCTGCCCGCGGAGCGGGTGGACATCAACGTGCTGGTGGGCTGGGCGTTCGCGGTGGCCGCCTCCACCTTCTGTCCGCTGCTGGTGCTGGGGATATGGTGGCGCGGGCTCACCGTGCCCGGCGCCGCCGCCGGGCTGATCGCGGGGGTGTGCGCGGCCACCGGCGCGGCGCTGGCCTCGGTGGTCACCGGGCCGCATCCGGGGTGGCTGACGGTGCTGCTGGCGCAGCCGGCCGCCTGGACCGTACCGCTGGCGTTCGCGGTGATGGCCGGGGTCTCGCTGCTGACCCGGCCCCCGGAGTGGGCCGAACGCGCCCTGCTGCGGCTGCACATACCACAGCGCGCGGCCGGGGACGGTTGAGCGACCCCGCGCGATTGGCGAGGGGAGTGTCCGGTATGGCACACTGAGCAGGTTGCTCGGCCCGGAGCCGATGCCGCGCGCCTCCCGCCGGGAGGACCGGAAGCGAGTCCCACTGTATTCGTCGCGCCTGTTGAGGTGCGGAAATACCGGGATCTTCCGGGAAGCGTGGGCGGGGATCCGAGCCAGGCGCCTGGTGGAAGTCATCCCCACCCTCCGCCCCGGAGAAACCTTCGGGGGCGATCCTCGCGAGGAGCGCGACACGCCCGACCGCGTGGGTCGGAGCCGGGGGCCGCGGAAGCCAGGTTCCAGGGCGTTAAACGAAGAGACAGGACTACGAAGTAGCCATGGCGGGACAGAAGATCCGCATCCGGCTCAAGGCCTACGACCACGAGGTCATCGACAACTCGGCGAAGAAGATCGTCGAGACGGTGACCCGCACGGGTGCGTCGGTCGCGGGCCCGGTGCCGCTGCCCACTGAGAAGAACGTGTACTGCGTCATCAAGTCGCCGCACAAGTACAAGGACTCGCGCGAGCACTTCGAGATGCGCACCCACAAGCGTCTGATCGACATCCTCGACCCGACCCCCAAGACCGTTGACTCGCTGATGCGCCTGGACCTGCCGGCCGGCGTCGACATCGAGATCAAGCTCTGAGAGGCACGGGAGAGATGACCAAGCAGATCAAGGGTGTCCTGGGCGAGAAGCTCGGCATGACCCAGGTCTGGGACGAGAACAACCGTGTCGTCCCGGTGACCGTCGTCAAGGCCGGACCCTGCATCGTCACCCAGGTGCGCACCAACGACAAGGACGGCTACGAGGCCGTCCAGATCGCGTTCGGCGAGATCGACCCGCGCAAGGTGAACCGCCCCCTCAAGGGCCACTTCGCCAAGGCCGATGTCACCCCGCGCCGCCACCTGGTCGAGCTGCGGACCGCCGACGCCAGCGAGTACACCCTCGGCCAGGAGATCACGGCCGAGGCGTTCGACTCCGGTGTCAAGGTCGACGTGACCGGCAAGAGCAAGGGCAAGGGCTTCGCCGGTGTCATGAAGCGTCATGGCTTCGGCGGTCTCGGCGCCTCGCACGGTACGCAGCGCAAGCACCGCTCGCCCGGCTCCATCGGTGGCTGCGCCACCCCGGGCCGTGTCTTCAAGGGCCTGCGCATGGCGGGCCGGATGGGCAACGAGCGGGTCACCACCCAGAACCTGACCGTCCACGCCGTTGACGCGGAGAAGGGTCTGCTGCTCATCAAGGGCGCGGTTCCCGGTCCGAACGGCGGCCTCGTCCTGGTCCGCACCGCGGCCAAGGGGGCCTGAGGGTAACCAATGAGCACCGTTGACATTCTTTCGCCCGCCGGCGAGAAGACCGGTACCGTCGAGCTCCCCGCGGAGATCTTCGACGCCAAGGTCAGCATTCCGCTGATCCACCAGGTCGTCATCGCCCAGCAGGCCGCGGCCCGACAGGGTACGCACAAGACCAAGACGCGCGGCGAGGTCCGCGGCGGTGGCAAGAAGCCGTACCGCCAGAAGGGCACCGGCCGCGCCCGCCAGGGCTCGACCCGCGCGCCGCAGTTCGCCGGCGGTGGCGTCGTCCACGGCCCCGTGCCGCGTGACTACAGCCAGCGGACCCCGAAGAAGATGAAGGCCGCCGCCCTGCGCGGTGCCCTCACCGACCGGGCCCGCCACGAGCGCATCCACGTCGTCACCGACGTGGTGGCCGAGGGTCTGATCTCCACCAAGGCGGTCAAGACCCTGCTCGGCAAGATCAGCGACCGCAAGAAGGTCCTGCTCGTCGTGGAGCGCTCGGACGAGGCCGGCTGGCTGTCCGCCCGCAACCTGCCCCAGGTGCACATCCTGGACCCGGGGCAGCTGAACACGTACGACGTGGTCGACTCCGACGATGTCGTCTTCACCAAGGCCGCCTTCGACCGTTTCGTGGCCGGCGAGGCCAAGGTGACGTTCGACAAGCAGCTCGAAGGGAGCGACGCCTGATGAGCGACGCGATCGCCGCCCCGGTCAGCAGCAAGGAGTTCTCGGACCCCCGTGACCTCCTGATCAAGCCCGTGGTGTCGGAGAAGAGCTACGCGCTCCTCGACGAGAACAAGTACACGTTCATCGTCGACCCGCGCGCCAACAAGACCCAGATCAAGCAGGCCGTCGAAGAGGTCTTCTCGGTCAAGGTCACCGGGGTCAACACGATCAACCGGCAGGGCAAGCGCAAGCGCACCCGCACCGGTTACGGCAAGCGCGCGAACACCAAGCGCGCCATCGTGACCCTCGCCGAGGGCGACAGCATCGACATCTTCGGCGGCCCGGTCTCCTGACGGAGGTCGAGTCGTCCGATATCGGACGAGGACTGAGAAATGGGAATCCGCAAGTACAAGCCGACGACTCCGGGCCGTCGTGGCGCCAGTGTCGCCGACTTCGTCGAGATCACGCGGTCCACGCCGGAGAAGTCGCTGGTCCGCCCGCTGCACAGCAAGGGCGGCCGTAACAACGCCGGTCGTGTGACCGTCCGCCACCAGGGTGGTGGCCACAAGCGTGCCTACCGCCTGATCGACTTCCGGCGGCACGACAAGGACGGTGTGCCGGCCAAGGTCGCGCACATCGAGTACGACCCCAACCGCACCGCGCGTATCGCCCTCCTGCACTACGCGGACGGCGAGAAGCGGTACATCATCGCCCCGGCCCACCTGAAGCAGGGTGACCGGATCGAGAACGGCCCCGGCGCCGACATCAAGCCGGGCAACAACCTGCCGCTGCGCAACATCCCGGTCGGTACGGTCATCCACGCCATCGAGCTCCAGCCCGGCGGCGGCGCCAAGTTCGCCCGCTCCGCCGGTGCCTCCGTGCAGCTCCTGGCGAAGGAGGGGCGCATGGCGCACCTCCGGATGCCGTCCGGTGAGATCCGGCTGGTCGACATCCGCTGCCGCGCCACCGTCGGCGAGGTCGGCAATGCCGAGCAGTCGAACATCAACTGGGGCAAGGCCGGCCGTATGCGCTGGAAGGGCGTTCGCCCGACCGTCCGCGGTGTGGTGATGAACCCCGTCGACCACCCGCACGGTGGTGGTGAGGGCCGGACCTCGGGTGGCCGCCACCCGGTTTCGCCCTGGGGCAAGAAGGAAGGTCGTACGCGCTCGCCGAAGAAGGCCAGCAACAAGTACATCGTCCGCCGCCGCAAGACGAACAAGAAGCGCTAGGAGCCGGCGAGAACATGCCACGCAGTCTCAAGAAGGGGCCCTTCGTCGACGACCACCTGATCAAGAAGGTGGACGCACAGAACGAAGCCGGCACCAAGAACGTCATCAAGACCTGGTCTCGCCGCTCGATGATCATCCCGGCCATGCTGGGGCACACCATCGCGGTGCACGACGGCCGCAAGCACGTCCCGGTGTTCGTCACCGAGTCGATGGTCGGCCACAAGCTCGGCGAGTTCGCGCCGACGCGCACCTTCCGGGGCCACGTCAAGGACGACCGGAAGTCGCGCCGCCGCTGAGGCGGGTGTGAATGACCATGACCGACACCGAAGGGACAACCATGGAAGCCAGGGCCCGTGCGCGGCACATCCGCGTCACGCCCATGAAGGCCCGCCGCGTGGTGGACCTCATCCGTGGGCTGAACGCCGCGGAGGCTCAGGCGGTCCTGCGCTTCGCGCCGCAGGCCGCGAGCGTGCCGGTGGGGAAGGTGCTCGACAGCGCCATCGCCAACGCCGCGCACAACTACGACCACACGGACATCGACAGTCTGTACGTCTCCGAGGCGTACGTCGACGAGGGTCCGACCCTGAAGCGGTTCCAGCCGCGTGCCCAGGGCCGTGCCTACCGGATCCGTAAGCGGACCAGCCACATCACCGTGGTCGTCAGCAGCAAGGAAGGGACCCGGTAATGGGCCAGAAGGTAAACCCGCACGGGTTCCGCCTCGGCGTCACGACCGACTTCAAGTCGCGCTGGTACGCCGACAAGCTCTACAAGGACTACGTCAAGGAAGACGTGGCCATCCGCCGCATGCTCACCCAGGGCATGGAGCGGGCCGGCATCTCCAAGGTGGAGATCGAGCGCACCCGTGACCGGGTCCGCGTCGACGTCCACACCGCCCGTCCGGGCATCGTCATCGGCCGCCGCGGCGCCGAGGCGGACCGGCTGCGCGGCAACCTGGAGAAGCTGACCGGCAAGCAGATCCAGTTCAACATCCTCGAGGTCAAGAACCCCGAGCTGGACGCCCAGCTGGTGGCCCAGGCGGTCGCCGAGCAGCTGTCCTCCCGCGTCTCCTTCCGCCGTGCGATGCGCAAGTCGATGCAGAGCACCATGAAGGCCGGCGCCAAGGGCATCAAGATCCAGTGCGGTGGCCGTCTCGGCGGCGCCGAGATGTCCCGCTCCGAGTTCTACCGCGAGGGCCGGGTTCCGCTGCACACCCTGCGCGCGAACGTGGACTACGGCTTCTTCGAGGCCCGTACCACCTTCGGCCGCATCGGTGTGAAGGTCTGGATCTACAAGGGCGACGTCAAGAACATCGCCGAGGTCCGCGCCGAGAACGCCGCCGCCCGGGCGGGCAACCGCCCCTCGCGCGGTGGCGCCGGTGACCGTCCCGCCCGGGGCGGTCGCGGTGAGCGCGGTGGCCGCGGCCGCAAGCCGCAGCAGCAGCAGAGCGCCGGCGCCGAGGCCCCCAAGGCCGAGGCTCCCGCCGCTGCCGCTCCGGCTGCTGAGAGCACCGGAACGGAGGGCTGACCGTCATGCTGATCCCCCGCAGGGTCAAGCACCGCAAGCAGCACCACCCGAAGCGCTCGGGTGCGGCCAAGGGCGGTACCGAGGTCGCATTCGGCGAGTACGGCATCCAGGCCGTCACCGGTGCGTACGTCACCAACCGGCAGATCGAGGCCGCGCGTATCTCGATGACCCGGCACATCAAGCGTGGCGGCAAGGTGTGGATCAACATCTACCCCGACCGCCCGCTGACCAAGAAGCCCGCCGAGACCCGCATGGGTTCCGGTAAGGGTTCGCCGGAGTGGTGGATCGCGAACGTCAAGCCGGGACGGGTGATGTTCGAGCTGTCCTACCCCAACGAGAAGATTGCTCGTGAGGCGCTGATCCGCGCTGCTCACAAGCTTCCGATGAAGTGCCGGATCGTGCGGCGCGAGGCAGGTGAGGCGTGATGGCGACCGGAACCAAGGTTTCGGAGCTGCGCGAGCTGAACAACGAGGAACTCGTTGCGAAGCTGCGTGAGGCCAAGGAGGAGCTGTTCCGGCTCCGCTTCCAGTCGGCGACCGGACAGCTGGAGAACAACAGCCGGCTCAAGGCCGTCCGCAAGGACATCGCCCGGATCTACACCCTGATGCGTGAGCGCGAGCTGGGCATCGAGGCCTCGGTGGAGACGGTGGAGAGCGCCTGATGAGTGAGAAGAATGTGACTGAGACGACCCCGACCTCCGAGGCGGAGCGCGGCCGGCGGAAGACCCGTGAGGGTCTGGTCGTCAGCGACAAGATGGACAAGACCGTCGTTGTCGCTGTGGAGGACCGCGTCAAGCACGCGCTCTACGGCAAGATCATCCGCCGGACCAACAAGCTCAAGGCGCACGACGAGCAGAATGCCGCAGGCATCGGTGACCGCGTGCTCCTGATGGAGACCCGGCCGCTGTCCGCCACCAAGCGGTGGCGCGTCGTCGAGATCCTAGAGAAGGCGAAGTAACCATGATCCAGCAGGAGTCGCGACTGCGCGTCGCCGACAACACGGGCGCGAAGGAAATCCTTTGCATCCGTGTGCTCGGTGGTTCGGGTCGCCGCTACGCGGGCATCGGGGACGTCATTGTCGCCACCGTCAAGGACGCGATCCCCGGTGGCAACGTCAAGAAGGGTGACGTCGTCAAGGCGGTCATCGTCCGCGCGGTCAAGGAGCGCCGTCGTCCCGACGGTTCGTACATCCGCTTCGACGAGAACGCCGCCGTCATTCTGAAGAACGACGGCGACCCCCGCGGCACCCGTATCTTCGGCCCTGTCGGCCGTGAGCTGCGCGAGAAGAAGTTCATGAAGATCATCTCCCTCGCGCCGGAGGTGCTGTAACCGATGAAGATCAAGAAGGGCGACCTGGTCCAGGTCATCACCGGAAAGGACAAGGGCAAGCAGGGCAAGGTCATCGTGGCCTTCCCCCGCGAGGACCGCGTCCTGGTCGAGGGTGTCAACCGGGTCAAGAAGCACACCAAGGCCGGACAGACGGCCCGTGGTTCGAAGACCGGTGGCATCGTGACGACCGAAGCCCCGATCCACGTGAGCAATGTCGCGCTCGTCGTGGAGAAGGACGGCAAGAAGGTCACCACCCGCGTCGGTTACCGCTTCGACGACGAGGGCAACAAGATCCGCGTTGCCCGGCGGACCGGTGAGGACATCTGATGACTGCCACTGCCACCACCGCGATCCCGCGTCTGAAGACGCGCTACCGCGAAGAGATCGCCGGCAAGCTGCACGACGAGTTCAAGTACGAGAACGTCATGCAGATCCCCGGCCTGACCAAGATCGTGGTCAACATGGGTGTGGGCGACGCCGCCCGCGACTCCAAGCTGATCGAGGGCGCCATCCGCGACCTCGCCACGATCACCGGACAGAAGCCGTCCGTGACGAAGGCCCGCAAGTCCATCGCGCAGTTCAAGCTGCGCGAGGGGCAGCCGATCGGGGCGCACACCACGCTGCGCGGCGACCGGATGTGGGAGTTCCTCGACCGTCTGCTGTCGCTGGCGCTGCCGCGCATCCGCGACTTCCGGGGCCTGTCCCCGAAGCAGTTCGACGGCCGGGGGAACTACACCTTCGGGCTGACCGAGCAGGTCATGTTCCACGAGATCGACCCGGACAAGATCGACCGGGTCCGTGGTATGGACATCACCGTGGTGACCACGGCGACCACCGACGAGGAGGGCCGCGCCCTGCTGCGTCACCTCGGTTTCCCGTTCAAGGAGGCGTGAGCCATGGCGAAGAAGGCCCTGATCCAGAAGGCCGCTCGCAAGCCGAAGTTCGCGGTGCGCGGGTACACCCGCTGCCAGCGCTGCGGACGGCCGCACTCCGTGTACCGCAAGTTCGGCCTGTGCCGTGTGTGCCTTCGCGAGATGGCGCACCGCGGCGAGCTGCCGGGCGTCACCAAGAGCTCCTGGTAATCACTACTACGCCGTAGGTCCTCGGGGTCCGCTGCTCACACTTCGGTGGGTGGCGGCCCCGGGGAAACCCCGGTGGGAGAGGCCGAAGGCCATCTCATGACCATGACCGACCCGATCGCAGACATGCTCACGCGTCTGCGGAACGCGAACTCGGCGTACCACGACACCGTCGTGATGCCGCACAGCAAGATCAAGACGCACATCGCGGAGATCCTCCAGCAGGAGGGCTACATCACCGGCTGGAAGACCGAGGAGGCCCCCGTCGGCCAGAGCCTCGTGCTCGAGCTGAAGTACGGCCCGAACCGCGAGCGTTCGATCGCCGGCATCAAGCGGATCTCGAAGCCGGGCCTGCGGGTCTACGCGAAGTCCACCAACCTGCCCCGCGTGCTGGGCGGCCTCGGCGTGGCGATCATCTCCACGTCCAACGGCCTCCTGACCGGCCAGCAGGCTCAGAAGAAGGGCGTGG
This sequence comes from Streptomyces sp. NPDC059853, assembly GCF_042731495.1. Classification (NCBI taxonomy): domain Bacteria; kingdom Bacillati; phylum Actinomycetota; class Actinomycetes; order Kitasatosporales; family Streptomycetaceae; genus Streptomyces; species Streptomyces sp. NPDC059853. Next base: position 4,519 of record NZ_JBHWJL010000085.1, on the reverse strand, counting down.
GTGGGGAAGTCCTCGCCTACGTCTGGTAACGGAAGGGAACGGATAGCCATGTCGCGTATCGGCAAGCTCCCCATCCAGGTTCCCGCCGGTGTGGACGTCACCATCGACGGCCGTACGGTCGCGGTGAAGGGCCCCAAGGGCTCTCTCTCGCACACGGTCGCCGCGCCTATCGACGTCGAGCGGAGTGAGGACGGCACCATCGTCGTCTCCCGCCCGAACGACGAGAACCGGAACAAGTCCCTGCACGGCCTGTCCCGCACGCTGGTGGCGAACCTGATCATCGGCGTGACCGAGGGGTACAGCAAGGACCTCGAAATCAGCGGTGTCGGTTACCGCGTGGCCGCGAAGGGCTCCAACCTGGAGTTCTCCCTCGGCTACAGCCACCCGATCCTCGTCGAGGCCCCCGAGGGCATCACCTTCAAGGTGGACTCGCCCACGAAGCTGAGCGTCCAGGGGATCGACAAGCAGAAGGTCGGCGAGGTCGCCGCGAAGATCCGCAAGCTGCGCAAGCCCGACCCGTACAAGGCCAAGGGCGTCAAGTACGCGGGCGAGGTCATCCGCCGCAAGGTCGGAAAGGCTGGTAAGTAAGCCATGGCATACGGCATCAAGATCGCCAAGGGCGATGCCCGTAAGCGTACGGCGAACAAGCGGCGTCACCTGCGGATCCGCAAGAAGGTCTCGGGCACTGCCGAGCGTCCGCGCCTGGTCGTGACCCGCTCGAACCGTCACATGGTGGCCCAGGTCATCGACGACATCGAGGGTCACACGCTGGCGTCGGCCTCCTCCCTGGATGTCTCCATCCGGGGCAACGAGGGCGACAAGAGCGACAAGGCCAAGAAGGTCGGCGCCCTGGTGGCCGAGCGGGCCAAGGCCGCGGGCATCGAGGCCGTGGTCTTCGACCGTGGCGGCAACAAGTACGCCGGGCGCGTGGCCGCGCTCGCGGACGCCGCCCGTGAGGCGGGGCTCAAGTTCTGAGCCGGTTCCGTCGACTGATTCGAGAGAGGTAATTCCAATGGCTGGACCCCAGCGCCGCGGTGGCGGCGCCGGTGGCGGCGAGCGACGGGACCGTAAGGGTCGGGACGGTGGCGCTGCCGCCGAGAAGACCGCGTACGTCGAGCGTGTCGTCGCGATCAACCGCGTCGCCAAGGTTGTGAAGGGTGGTCGTCGCTTCAGCTTCACCGCGCTGGTCGTGGTGGGCGACGGTGACGGCACCGTGGGTGTCGGTTACGGCAAGGCCAAGGAGGTGCCGGCCGCCATCGCCAAGGGTGTGGAGGAGGCCAAGAAGCACTTCTTCAAGGTCCCCCGTATCCAGGGCACCATCCCGCACCCGATCCAGGGTGAGGAGGCCGCGGGTGTCGTGCTGCTCAAGCCGGCGTCCCCCGGTACCGGTGTGATCGCCGGTGGCCCGGTGCGCGCCGTCCTGGAGTGCGCGGGCATCCACGACGTGCTGAGCAAGTCGCTCGGTTCGTCGAACCCCATCAACATCGTGCACGCCACGGTGGCCGCTCTGCGGGGTCTTCAGCGCCCCGAGGAGATCGCCGCCCGCCGTGGCCTGCCGCTGGAGGACGTGGCTCCCGCCGCTCTGCTGCGGGCCAGGGCCGGGGTGAGTGCGTGATGGCGCGTCTGAAGATCACCCAGGTCAAGTCCTACATCGGCAGCAAGCAGAATCACCGTGACTCGCTGCGTTCGCTCGGTCTGAAGAAGATCAACGACGTGGTCGTCAAGGACGACCGCCCGGAGATCCGCGGCATGGCCAACGCGGTGCGGCACCTGGTGAAGGTCGAGGAGGTCGACTGACATGGCGCAGGAAGAGAACAGCGGCGCGCCGCTGAAGCTGCACCACCTGCGGCCCGCCCCCGGCGCCAAGACCGCCAAGATCCGGGTGGGTCGTGGTGAGGCGTCGAAGGGCAAGACCGCCGGCCGCGGTACCAAGGGCACCAAGGCCCGGTACCAGGTGCGGGCGGGCTTCGAGGGCGGGCAGCTGCCGCTGCACATGCGGCTGCCCAAGCTCAAGGGCTTCAACAACCCGAACCACAAGCAGTTCCAGGTCGTCAACCTGGAGAAGCTGGCGCAGTTGTACCCCGAGGGTGGCGACGTGACCGTCGCCGACCTCGTGGCCAAGGGCGCGGTGCGGAAGAACGAGCTGGTGAAGGTCCTCGGCTCCGGTGACATCTCGGTGGCGCTGACGGTGACGGTTGACGCCGTCTCCGGCTCCGCCAAGGAGAAGATCACCGCGGCCGGCGGCACCGTGACCGAGCTGCTCTGAGCCGCATGAAGTGCGAGTGACCGGGGATGCCTGAAGGAGGCATCCCCGGTCAGTCGTTCCGGCCCGGCGCATCCGCCGGTAAGGTGGCGTGCGTTGCCGTCAACCGGGGCCGACCGCTGCCCGGCGGGCAGCGGAGTTCGTGCCCAGCTTTCTATCCGTTGACCTTCAAGACCATCACCTCTCGCGCGCGCCGCGGGGGGCGCAGGAGGAACCGTGCTCACCGCGTTCGCCCGGGCGTTCCGGACGCCTGACCTGCGCAAGAAGCTGCTCTTCACGCTCGGCATCGTGGTGCTGTTCCGCTTCGGGCAGCACATCCCGGTTCCCGGTGTGAGTTTCCAGAACGTCCAGGAGTGTGTGGACCAGGCCGCGGCCGGAGGCAATTCCGGGCTCTTCGGTCTGGTCAACATGTTCAGCGGTGGGGCTCTGCTCCAGCTGACGATCTTCGCGCTCGGCATCATGCCGTACATCACCGCGAGCATCATTCTGCAGCTGCTTGTCGTCGTGATCCCCCGCCTCGAGGCCCTGAAGAAGGAGGGCCAGTCGGGGCAGGCGAAGATCACCCAGTACACGCGTTATCTGACGATGGCCCTGGCGGTGCTCCAGGCCACCGGTCTGGTGGCCACCGCCCGCAGCGGCTCGCTCTTCCCGAACTGTACGGTCGCGGGCGAGATCATCCCCTCCGACTCGATCTTCACCACGCTCCTCATGGTGATCGTGCTGACCTCGGCCACCGCGCTGATCATGTGGATGGGTGAGCTGATCACCGACCGCGGCATCGGCAACGGCATGTCGATGCTGATGTTCACCTCGATCGCGGCCGGCTTCCCGTCGGCGCTGTGGCAGATCAAGCTCTCCGGCTCGCTGGCGGACGGCTGGATCGAGTTCGGCGTCGTGGTGGCCTGTGGCCTGGCGATGGTGGGCCTGGTCGTCTTCGTGGAGCTGGCGCAGCGCCGGATCCCGGTGCAGTACGCCAAGCGCATGATCGGCCGGCGCTCGTACGGCGGCACGTCCACGTACATCCCGCTCAAGGTCAACCAGGCCGGTGTGATCCCGGTGATCTTCGCGTCCTCGCTGCTCTACATCCCGCAGCTGCTGGTGCAGTTCGCCGGGACGGACGCGGGCGGCTGGTCGACGTGGGTGCAGCGGTACTTCACCGGTGGTGACCACCCGTACTACATCATCACCTACTTCCTGCTGATCGTCTTCTTCGCGTTCTTCTACGTGGCCATCACCTTCAACCCCGAAGACGTGGCCGAAAACATGAAGAAGTATGGTGGTTTCATCCCGGGCATCCGGGCTGGCCGACCCACGGTCGAATACCTGAGCTATGTGCTGAACCGCATCACCTGGCCCGGGTCGCTGTACCTGGGTCTGATCGCGCTGGTGCCCACCGTGGCGCTGGTGATGTTCAACGCCCAGCAGGACTTCCCCTTCGGTGGCACATCCATCCTGATCATCGTGGGTGTCGGCCTGGAAACGGTGCGGCAGATCGAGAGCCAGCTCCACCAGCGCAATTACGAAGGGTTCCTCCGCTGATGCGAATCGTCCTCGTCGGACCGCCGGGCGCGGGCAAGGGCACGCAGGCCGCGCTCCTCGCCGAACGTCTCGGTATTCCGCACATCTCGACCGGAAACCTGTTCCGGGACAACATCAGCCAGGGCACGGAGCTGGGCCTCGCGGTCAAGCAGATCCTGGACGAGGGTGGTCTGGTCCCGGACGAGGTGACCATCGCGATGGCGGCGGACCGGCTCGCGCAGCCGGACGCCGGGGACGGTTTTCTGCTGGACGGCTTCCCGCGCAACATCGCCCAGGCCCAGGCGCTGGACGAGTTGCTGGGCAGGGACGGGCACAAGCTGACCGCGGTGCTCGACCTGGAGGTCCCCGAGGACGAGGTGGTCAAGCGGATCGCCGGCCGCCGGATGTGCCGCAAGAACAGCCAGCACGTCTTCCACATGGAGTACGCGCCGCCGGCCGTCCCGGGCGTCTGCGACGAGTGCGGCGGTGAGCTGTACCAGCGCAGCGACGACCAGGAGGACACGGTCCGGCACCGGCTGGAGCTGTACCACCAGGAGACCGAGCCGATCATCGGCTACTACCGTGAGCAGGGCCTCGTCGTGACCATTGAGGCACTCGGTCCCGTTCCGGAGATCACGCAGCGCGCGCTGTCGGCGCTGCCCGAGGCGGACGCCGCGTAGCGCGGCGCGTACGGGGCGTGGCCCCGCCGCTGTGACGGCCGCAGCGACCGCCTCGGGC
>NZ_JBHWJL010000084.1:0-18474 GCF_042731495.1 Streptomyces sp. NPDC059853 | reverse complement strand
CCCTCATCCGTAAAACCTTTTGCCAATTTTTGTGGGGGTGGGTTTTTTTTTTAAAAGCCCTTGGCGTCACCCCGTTTCGGGGGGCGGGGCGGGGGCCCGGCGGGGGTCACGGAAGCGGCCACCGGCCCCCTTGCAGCAGCGGTCTTACTTGACCGTGATGTCCTCGATCACCGGCTGGCCGGCGACGTCGAAGTGGACGTTCTCGACGTTCTCCGAGTAGCCACCGTTCACGTTCTGGTACCAGAGCGGAATGGCGGGCATGTCCTCCCAGAGGACCTTCTCGGCCTCCTGGTAGGCGGCGACCGTCTCGTCGAAGGAACCGGCCTGGTCACCCTGCTTGAAGAGGTTGTCGACCTCTTCGTTGCTGTAGCGGCCGTAGTTGGACGGCGCGGTGGTGCTGTACAGGTCCCGCAGGAAGTTGACGTTCAGCGGGTAGTCCTGCAGCCAGCCACCCCGGTACATGCTCTTGACCTTGTCGGCGCGGCGGTCGGCCAGGTCGGTCGCGAAGTCCGGCTTGGTGTCCAGGACGCACTCGACGTCCAGGTTCTTGATGATGTCGTTGCAGACCGCGGTGGCCCACTCGGCGTGACCGCCGTCACCGTTGATCTGCAGGGTGATCTTGTCGCCGGGGACGCCGCCACCCTCCTCGACCAGACGGCGGGCCTCCTCCGGGTTGAAGTCGGTCTTGCCCTCGGCGGCGTTCTCCAGGTGACCGAAGACGCCGGGCGGGGTGAAGCTGTCGGCCGGGGTGCGCGAGCCGTTGAGGACCGTCTGGGTGATGGTCTCCCGGTCGATCGCCATCGAGACGCCCTGGAGGACCTTGGACGGGTCGTCCAGGTCGCCCCAGCCGGCGTAGAAGGCCGGAACGATGGACTGGGTGGCGTTGTACGGCTGCGCGATGGCGCGGTCGCCCAGGTCGGCCTGGTAGACCGGCAGGTCCTTGGGGTCGACCTGGCGGAGCACGTCCAGGTTGCCGGACTGCAGGTCCTGGTAGGCGGTGCTCAGGTTGTCGTACGCGATGATCTCCACGCCGCCGTTCTGCGCCTTGTTCGGACCGGCGTAGTCGGCGTAGGTGGTGAGGGTGATCTTCTCGTTGTGCGCCCAGCTGGTGAACTCGTACGGGCCCTGGCCGATCGGCGCCTGGCCGAAGCCCTCCGGGTCGTCGTAGAAGGCGGAGGGCAGCGGCGCGAAGACGTGGTAGCCCAGCTTGTACTCGTAGTACGAGACCGGGTTGGCCAGCGTGACCTCGAAGGTGCTGTCGTCGACGACCTTCAGGCCGGACATGGTCTCGGCGGTGGGCTCGGCGCCCTCCTCCGACGGGTGGACGTCGGCGTAGCCCTCGATGTCCTCGAACCAGGCGCTCTGGCTCTGGCCGTTCTCCACGTTGGCGGCCCAGTTCCAGGCGTCCACGTAGTGCTGGGCGGTGACCTTCTCGCCGTCGTGGAAGGTGAAGCCGTCCTTCAGCTTGATGGTCCACACGGAGGCGTCGTCGTTCGACTCGATGGACTCGGCCGCGACGTACTTGATGGAGCCGTCGTCCTCGAAGTCCAGCAGGTTCGCGAAGACGTTCTTGATCACCAGCGAGCCGAACTGCTCATTGGTGCTGGTGGGGAGCAGAGCCGACTGCGGCTCGCCGCCGTCCACCTTGACGATGCCCGAGGCGTTGCCGGACGCGTTGCCGCCGTCGCCGCTGCCGCCGTTGTCGTCGTCGCTACCACAGGCGGTCGCGGCCAGGGCCACAACGATCGCCACTGCGGCCCACTTGGCGCTGCGCGCACCACGCATGGGCTTGCCTCCTTGGGAGTCCGGTTCGTTGCTGAAAAGCCGCGGACCCGGAGGTGGTCAACACGCGTTGAATACCCAAAGTGTCCAGCGGCCGCACCCGGCGAAAGCCTGAGCGCAATGCCCCCAACTATTGGGCATAAAACTTCGGTGAACCACCGATCGCCGATTTCATTTTGATGAAGATAGGGAGGTGAGATCAGACAATCCGGACATACCCTCCCCGTTGAGTCACCGATATGCGGACTGATGTGACGAACATCGCCCCATTTCGTTCGCATAACGAACACAACTCAGCGCGAGCGACCGGATCGAACCTTGACAGAATTCGATACATCCGGTAGCCCGCGCTGAACGCAGAGCTACTGACGGGGAAATCCCCGATGACTACTGCCGCTTGGCCCGCGACGCCGCCCGCGCCCGATCCCGCTGGTCGAGCTGGACCTTACGGATCCGCACCTCGACCGGCGTGACCTCCACGCACTCGTCCTCACGGCAGAACTCCAGCGACTGCTCCAGGGAGAGCTTGCGCGGCGGAACGAGGTTTTCGGTCGTGTCCGAGGCCGCCGCCCGCATGTTGGTGAGCTTCTTCTCCTTGGTGATGTTGACGTCCATGTCGTCGGCCCGCGAGTTCTCGCCGACGATCATGCCCTCGTACACCTCGGTGCCCGGCTCGATGAAGATCGTGCCGCGCTCCTGGAGATTGAGCATCGCGTACGGGGTCGCCGTACCCGCGCGGTCCGCCACCAGCGACCCGCTCTGCCGGGTGCGCAGCTCGCCCGCCCACGGCTCGTGCCCCTCGAAGATGCTGTGCGCGATACCGGTGCCCTTGGTGTCCGTCAGGAACTCGGTACGGAACCCGATCAGCCCGCGCGAGGGCACCAGGAACTCCATCCGCACCCAGCCGGAGCCATGGTTGGTCATGGTCTCCATCCGGCCCTTGCGCGAGGCCATCAGCTGGGTGATCGCGCCCAGGAACTCCTCCGGCGCGTCGATGGTCATCCGCTCGACCGGCTCGTGGACCTTGCCGTCGATCTCCCGGGTCACCACCTCGGGCTTGCCGACCGTCAGCTCGAAGCCCTCGCGGCGCATCTGCTCCACCAGGATGGCCAGCGCCAGCTCACCGCGGCCCTGCACCTCCCAGGCGTCCGGCCGCTCGGTGGGCAGCACGCGCAGCGACACATTGCCGATCAGCTCACGGTCCAGGCGGTCCTTGACCAGCCGGGCGGTCACCTTGTGGCCCTTGCCGCCCTTGCCGACCAGCGGGGAGGTGTTCGTCCCGATGGTCATGGAGATGGCCGGCTCGTCCACCGTGATCAGCGGCAGCGCCACCGGGTTCTCCGGGTCGGCCAGGGTCTCGCCGATCATGATGTCCGGGATGCCCGCCACGGCGCAGATGTCGCCGGGACCGGCCACCTCCGCCGGCTTGCGGGTCAGGCCGTCCGTCATCAGCAGCTCGGAGATGCGGACCTGCTGCTGCGAGCCGTCCCGCTTCATCCAGGCCACGCTCTGGCCCTTGCGCAGCTCGCCCTGCTTGACGCGGCACAGCGCGATCCGGCCCAGGAAGTTGTCCGCGTCCAGGTTGGTGATGTGCGCCTGGAGCGGGGCGTCCTCCTCGTACACCGGAGCGGGCACGGCGGACAGCAGGGTGGAGAAGAACGGCTCCAGGCTGTCGCTGTCGGCCGGGACGGTGCCGTCGGCCGGCTGCGTCAGCGAGGCGATGCCGTCCCGCGCGCAGGCGTACACGATCGGGAACTCGATCTGGTCCTCATCGGCGTCCAGGTCGAGGAAGAGGTCGTAGGTCTCGTTGAGGACCTCGGAGATCCGGGCGTCGGCCCGGTCGGTCTTGTTGACGCACAGGATGACCGGGAGCCGGGCCTGGAGGGCCTTGCGCAGCACGAAACGGGTCTGCGGCAGCGGGCCCTCGGAGGCGTCCACGAGCAGGACCACGGCGTCGACCATGGACAGGCCGCGCTCGACCTCACCGCCGAAGTCGGCGTGGCCGGGGGTGTCGATGATGTTGATGACGATCGGGGCGCCGCCGCCCTTGGGGTGGTACTTGACGGCGGTGTTCTTCGCGAGAATGGTGATGCCCTTCTCGCGCTCCAGATCGCCCGAGTCCATCACCCGGTCGTCGACGTGCTGGTGGGCGGCGAAGGCTCCCGCCTGCTTGAGCATGGCGTCGACCAGCGTCGTCTTGCCGTGATCGACGTGGGCGACGATGGCGACATTGCGGATGTCCTGGCGCGTGGGCATGGCTGACGGTGCTTCTTCCGAGACGAGGGAGTTGAGCGGCTCGGCAGATATGTACACCGGCCTGTACCGCTATCGTACGGGGCCCGGCGCGCCACCGTGCTCGCGCCGGGCTCGCGAGCCCCTCGTCCGCCCTCGTCTCCGCGCGGTCGGATGCGGTCGGATGTCGGTCAGGCGCGGTAGCCGATGTCCTGGTACCGGGGGGTGGCCAGGCCGAAGGCGCCCACCCCGGCCAGCCCGGCGTCGACCGCGACCAGCTGCGGACGCTGGAAGAGCGGCAGGGAGCCGGCCAGCGCCCACAGCCGGGCATCGGCCTGGTTGAGCAGCCGGTGCTGCTCCTCCTCGTCCAGTTCACCGGCCGCCTGGGCCAGCAGCTGGTCGATGTGGTCGGTGCCGATCCGGCTGTAGTTCTGCTGGACGGCGAGGGCACCGTCGTTGTCCTGCACCGGCTTGGCGAACAGCGGGGCGGCGTCGGTGGCCGGGTAACCGCTGGCGGGCCAGGAGTACAGGGCCAGGTCGAAGTCGCCGGTGCCGATGTGGTCGGTGAAGAAGGCCTGGGCCGGGACCTCGGTGAGGTCCGCCCGGATACCGGCGGCGCCCAGCATCGCGGTGATCCGGTCGGCGATCTTCCGCTGCCGGGCACCGGCGTCGCCGTCCGGGACCACGAAGCGCAGGGTCAGCCCGGTGCCGTGCTCGTCGGTACGGACCGGCCCCGCGGCGCGCTCGGCCAGCTCGCGGGCCCGCTCCTCGGCGGCCGCGGCCTCCTCCTCCAGCCGCTCGGCGCGCTCCGCGTCCGTACCGGCGTCGTCCCCGGCGTCGCCGTCGCTGTCGCCGTCGAGGGCGCGCTGGGCCCCGGCGGCCTGGCGCAGCAGGGCGGCGCTGTGTCCGGCGGCGGTCCCCTCGGCGCTCAGCGGCCCGGCCACGGCGGCGGCCGGGGCCGCGGCCTTGCCGTCCTCGGTGTCCTGGGCCGCCGGCTCCTGGCCGCCGTCCTCCCCGGGTCCGCCCGTCCAGCCGGCCTCGTCGAGCAGCTTGCCGGCTTCCTCGGTGCTGAAGCCGCCGAGCGCGTCGCTGTTGTCCTGGTAGCCGATCTGGTCCAGGGTCCGCAGATGGCTGCCGAGCGCCCCCACCGGCAGCCCGGCCGGCTCGTGCACCTCGGCGGCGAGCGCCTCGCGGTCGATGGCGCGGGCCACCGCCCAGCGCACCCGTTCGTCCTTCAGCGGCCCGGAGCGGCCGTTGAGCGCGAGCTGGGTGTAGGCGGCGGCGTAGGCGCGGTGGACGGTGTACGCGGCGCTTTCGCCGTCCTCCCCGGCCGCGGCGAGGCGGGTGGCGTCGGAGGGCTGGATCTCGGCCACCTCCAGGCTGCCGTCCTCCAGTGCCGCGCCGCGCTCGGCGGCCGGCACGGCGGTGAGGACGAGTTCGTCCAGCAGCGCGGGGTCGGCCCACCAGGTTTCCGAGCGGGTGAGGGTGAGGGTGCCGGCCTCGCGGTCGAGGGCGCCGAGGCCGAAGGGGCCCGCGGTGGCGGGCAGGGTGTCGCGGGTGCCGGCGCCGAACGCGGCGGCGTCCTCGGTGACGGCCTTCGGGTACAGCGGGGTGAACAGCGACTTCCAGTCCGCGTAGGGCTTGTGGAAGGTGACCTGCACCTGGTGGTCGCCGGGGCCCTCGGTGACGGACTCGATCCGGTCGTAGCCGGCGTTGCGGGCGGCCGGGTGGCTGCCCTCGCCGCCGGAGAGCGCGCGCCACTGGGCGATGAAGTCGGCGGCCTCGACCGCCCGACCGTCGCTCCAGACGGCCTGCGGGTGGAGGGTGTAGACGACGGTCTGCCGGGGTTCGCGGTCGGTGATCTCGGCGGATCTGAGGTAGTCGGTGTTCAGCTGCGGCCGGCCGCGCTCGTCCAGGGTGAACAGCGCGGGCAGGACCGCGGCGGCCACCTGGTCGGTGACCGCCCCCGCGTCCGGCGAGAAGGCGTTCAGGGTGGCGGGCAGGTCGGCGACGCCCCAGCGCAGGGTGCCGCCGGTGCGCAGGTCGGCGCGGTCGGCGAGGGTGAGCGACTGCGCGGCGCCGGAGGCTCCGGAGCGGTCGGGCCCGGTGTCGCTGCCGCAGCCGCTGAGGGCGGCGGTCAGGGACAGGGTCCCGGCGAGCAGCAGCGCCAGGGCCCGGGGCCTCGGGCGGCGGGTCACGGGGGGACGCATGCCGGTACCTCCGGTGGGCTCATCACACGTATTGAGGGGGACCGTCCCACTCAAGGCGAGCCGACCGGGGCGGAGGCGGCGACACGGCGTGCACGGGGCGGCGCCCACCCGAGCGGCGTACGGGGCCCGGCACGGCGCCGCCACCGCGCATAGCGTCGGAGGATGCTGCTGCGATGTCTCACCGCACTGGCCGGGGTGACAGCGTTGCTGCTGCCCGCCGAGTACCCGATCGAGCTGGACGGCGCGGGCGGGGTCACCGACCGGGTGCGGGCGCTGGACGGCCGGGAGGAGGAGGTGCGGACGGCCGTCGGGGAGGTGGCCGGGAAGGGGCTGCTGCTGTACGTGGCCTACGTGCGGGACTTCGCGGGCCTGACCGCGCAGACCTGGACCGACGCCACGGCGGAGCGCAACCAGCTGCCGGCGGACGCGGTGCTGCTGGGGGTGGGGACGGCGGAGCGCGCGTTCGCGTTCTCGGTGGACGCCTCCTCGGGGCTGACGCCGGAACAGATCGACGAGATCCGGCGCACCGCGGTGGGGCCCGCGGTGGAACGGCACGACTGGGCCGGGGCGGCGATCGGGGCGGCGCGGGGGCTGATGGCAGTGCGCGAGGGGGTGCCCGTACCGTCTCCCGCGCCGTCGACCGGGCCGCCGCATCCGGGGGCGGCGCCGGGGAGCGGGGACGTCCCGGTGGTGCTGCCGGTCGCGGTGTTCGCGGCCGGGGTGCTGGTGCTGTGCTATCTGGTGGCACGCGGTGCCCGGGGCGGGCGCGGACCGCGCCGCGAGTGACGACAACCGGCCATTGGGTGGAGGTTGTTGGCCGGTCCCTCGGCCAATCCGTGTGCGCGGGGTGAGGCACAGGCGTATGGTCTGGCATATGCAGACCGGGGGTGAGGAATGAACGACAGCAACCTGCGGCCATGGCAGGTGATCCGCCAGGATGAAAACGGCAGTCGCTATCGCATAGGGCATTGCGCCACCCGCGCCGAAGCACAACGGCTCATCCGGCGCCTCGAAGCCGGCCCCGGCGTACGCCCCCTTCCCGCACCCGGTCGTTATCTCGTCGAACGGGTCGAGGCCGGAGCCCGCACCCACCGCTGATCCCCCTGCGCCACCCGATGGGTATCGGACAATTGGTCTGATTTATCCGGATACCGTTATCATCCGGAGAAGACGTACCCGAGCGGGGGCAGGAGCGTGTGACGACCAACCCGTCCGAGCCGTCCGGACTCACACCGGTCCCCCCGGCCCGGAGCGACGAGCGCTCGCTGCTCGATGTGCTGCGGGTGGCCATCATCATGCTGGACGAGCGCGGCACCATCCGGCTGTGGAGCCCCATGGCCCGCGAACTGCTGGGCTGGCACGACCGGGACGCCGTCGGCCGCCGCCTCACCGAACTCCTCGCCCCCGACCACGCCCCCGCCACCGTGGGCCGCATCCACGCCACCCTGCGGCAGCGCCGGCACTGGCGCGGCCCGCTCCGGCTGCGCCACCGCGACGGCCACATCATCCCCCTCGAAGGCCGCGCCGCCCTGCTGCTGGACGCCGGCGGCACCCCGTTCATCCTGGCCAACCTGGTGGAGACCTCCCGGATGACCGGCATCGAACAGGACCTGGCCGCCTTCGACGCCCTCTTCACCGCCTCCGCCCTCGGCATCGGCATCTTCGACACCGACCAGCGGCTCGTCCGCGTCAACGAGGCCCTGGCCCGGATGCACGACGCCACCCCCGACGACCTGCTCGGCAAAACCCTCCTCGACATCCTCCCCACCCCCAGCGCCCAGCGGATCCACGCCCTGCAGAACGACGTCCTGCGCACCGGCAACCCCGTCACCGACCTCGTCGTCCAGGCCGCCGACGGCGTCCGCGCCCACTCCATGTCCTTCGGCCGGCTCACCGACCGCGACGGCCGCCCCGTCGGGGTCAGCTCCACCGTCATGGACGTCACCGCCCGCCGCGAGGCCCTGTCCCGCATCGAACGCGCCCGGCAGCGGCTCGCCATGCTCGACGACATCGGCAGTTCCCTCGGCGACCTCCTCGACGTGCACCTCATCGCCGGCTCGCTCGCCCAACTGCTGGTGCCCCGGTTCGCCGACTACACCGCCGTGGAACTCCTCGCCCCCGTCGCCGAGGGCAACGACCTGCCCAGCGCCGAACAACTGCCCGACACCCCCGTGCTCCAGCTGGGCACCGCCGCCAAACAGCACAGCGCCCAGACCGACACCGCCCTGGAAGCCGGCGAGACCATCACCTTCGAACCCGGCTCCCCGTTCAGCACCGTGCTGCGCACCGGCCACCCGCTGCTCATCGACTCGCTCACCACGCTCGGCAGCGACTCCCCCAAGGTGCGCGCCGCCCTCGACCTCGGCGTCCACTCCATGCTGATCCTGCCGCTGCGCGCCCGGGGCACCGTACTCGGCCTCATCATCCTCACCCGGGCCGGACAGCGCGCCGCCTTCGACCGGGAGGACGAGGCACTGGCCATGGAGGTGGCCGGGCGCGCCGCCATCTCCCTCGACAACGCCCGGCTCTACGCCCGCGAACGCGAATCCGCCCTCACCCTCCAGCGCAGCCTGCTGCCGCAGAGCGTGCCCCAGCCGCCCGGCGTCGCGGTCAGCCACCGCTACGTCCCCGGCAGCGTGGGCACCGAGGTCGGCGGCGACTGGTTCGACGTCATCCCGCTGGCCGGCGGGCGGGTCGCGTTCGTCGTCGGCGACGTCATGGGCCACGGCCTGCGCGCCGCCGCCACCATGGGCCGGCTGCGCACCGCCGTCCGCACCCTGGCCGGCCTCGAACTGGCCCCGGCCGAACTGCTGCGCCGGGTGGACGACCTGAGCGAGGACCTCGCGCAGGCCCCCGACGACCAGCTGTGGGCCACCTGCCTGTACGCGGTGTACGACCCCGCCTCGCGCGAGTGCGTCCTGGCCAAGGCCGGGCACCTGCCGCCCGTCCTGCTCACCCGGGACGACGCCACCGGACTGTGGTCGGCCGACCCGCTCGACCTGCCCTCCGGCGCCCCGCTCGGGGTGGGCGGGGTGCCGTTCGAGGAACGCCGGATCACCGTCCCGGAGGGCTCCGTCCTCGTGCTGTACACCGACGGCCTGATCGAGACCCGCGGCGAATCCATCACCGTCGGCCTGGAACGGCTGTGCACCCTGCTGTCCGAACGGGGCACCCCGGGCGGGCCGCTGGACGAACTGTGCGACCGGATCGTCGAGGGCCTCACCCCGGACGCCGGCCCGGGCGGCGGCGCCCCCGGACCCTCGGACGACATCGCGCTGCTGGCCGCCCGGCTCCACGGCCTGCCCGACGGCTCCGCCGCCGACTGGGTCTTCGCCCCCGAACCGCACGCCCCGCGCAAAGCCCGCCGCGCGGTGCGCCGCGCGCTGCTGGACTGGAACCTGGAACCCCTGGTGGACACCACCGTGCTGCTGGTCAGCGAACTCGTCACCAACTCCCTGCGGTACGCGCCCGGCCCGGTCGGCGTCCGGATGGTGCGCGGCACCTCCCTCCTGGTCGAGGTCTCCGACCTGCTCCCCGACCCCCCGCAGGAGCGGACCGCCGCCCTGCTGGAGGAGGGCGGCCGGGGCCTGCGCCTGGTGGCCCGCCAGGCCCGCCGCTGGGGCACCCGCCAGAGCCCGGACGGCAAAACCGTCTGGTTCGAACTGCTGCTCCCCTAGGCCCTCACCGCACCGGCAGGTGGTACGCGATCCGGAACCGGTCCGCCGGAATCACCACATCGGCCGTCTCCACCGGCAGCCCGCCGGCCCGGTACGTACGGGTGATCACCAGCACCGCGTGTCCGGCCAGCCCGCCCAGCACCCGCGCCTCGGCCGCCAGCGCCGGCCGCGCGCCGACCTCCTCGGACACGTTGTCCACCTGGATGTCGATGGCCGCCATCCGCTCCACCACCCCACGCCCGGCCAGCGGCCCCTCCTCGGGCAGCATCACCGGCGTCCGGCCGGTGACCGACAGCGGCTCCCAGGAGGTGGACATCATCACCGGCTCGTTCCCGGTACGGAACACGTACCGCGTACACATCACCGGATCACCCGTCGCGATCCCCAGCCGCCCGGCCACCGCGTCCGGCGCGGTGATCTGCTCGCTCTTCCCCTCCCACGTCCCCCGCACCCGCTCATCCGTCTGCTCCTGCCGGAAGGGCGAGCACTCCCCGATCGTCCGGTACCCACTGCGCGAGATCCGCCGCGGCGCCGGCCGCTCCCGCACATACGTCCCGGACCCGGACCGCCCCTCCACCAGCCCCTCGGCCATCAGCACCTTCCGCGCCTCCAGCGCCACGGTGTCCGACACCCCGTACTGGGCCCGGATGCTCGCCTGCGAGGGAAGCCGGGTGTGCGGCGGCAACCGCCCATCGACGATCTGCTGCCGCAGATCCTCGGCCACCTTCAGATAAGCGGGCTGCTCACCGAACGGCATAAGCCCTCCCGGCCTTGATCCTGCCTGCTGCTCTTCACAAACAGCAACAGCTTGACAACGGAGGGTTGCCATCCGCAAGAGCTGGCCACCGAATCACCCGAAGTGATGATCCACTGTGACCAGCACCGTTCACTGAATCCTGCGGAGATACCCGTTCCCGCCCGCACCGTCCCGGATCTGCGCCTGGTGGTGAATTGTGCACGGCGCACGTTCTTCCAGCACATCCAGCACGCGACGAAGTCCGTCGCCCACGCCGGGGAACACATTGTGTACACATGAGACACTCGGTACGCTTGGGCGCATGACGCAGCCGCTACCCATAGAGTCCATCCGCGATGTGCGTGCCCACCTGGCCGAGGTCGTGGAACGCGCCGACCGCGACGACGTGCCCACAGTGATCACGCGTCGAGGCAAGGAAGTCGCCGCCGTCGTCTCCATCGAGGTACTGCGCAAGTACCAGGAGTGGGAAGAGCGCGAGATCAACCGGATCATCGACGAGCGTATGGCCAACCCGGCACCCGGCATCCCGATCGAGGACATCATGAGGGAGACGCTGGCGCGCGGTGAGTGAGTACCGAACCGTCTTTCATCCCGAGGCACAGGCCGAGCTTCGCAAGATCCCCCGCGACATGGCGCTGCGCATCCTGGCCAAGCTGACCGAGCTGGAGACCGACCCTCTCGGCTTCAACACCACCGCACTCGTATCCCAGCCCGAACGGCGCCGCCTGCGCGTCGGCGACTACCGCGTCGTCTACACCATCGACAACGGAGAACTGGTGGTTTGGGTCGTTCACGTGGGACACCGGTCCACCGTTTACGACACCTGACTACTACTGACCACACGTCAGAGTATCCAGCACCCATCCAGCACGGTGGCGACGAAGGGGTCGGACTCGATGGAGCCCGCCCCCGTCTGACCTGCACGTTTGACTCAATGCCTCGCATGCCGCAAGTGAATGACTACACGTTGAAGCGGAACTCCACCACGTCGCCGTCGCGCATCACGTAGTCCTTGCCTTCGATCCGGGCCTTGCCCTGGGCGCGGGCCTCGGCGATGGAGCCGGTGGCGATCAGATCGTCGTACGAGATGACCTCGGCCTTGATGAAGCCCTTCTGGAAGTCCGTGTGGATCACGCCGGCCGCCTCGGGGGCCGTGGCGCCCTTGGGGATCGTCCAGGCGCGGGCTTCCTTGGGGCCGGCCGTCAGGTAGGTCTGCAGGCCCAGGGTCTCGAAGCCGACGCGGGCCAGGGTGGCCAGGCCGGGTTCCTGCTGGCCCACCGACTGGAGGAGTTCCAAGGCGTCCTCCTCGGACAGCTCGGCGAGGTCCGCCTCCAGCTTGGCGTTCAGGAAGACCGCCTCGGCCGGGGCGACCAGGGCGCGCTGTTCGTCCTTGAAGACCTCGTCGACCAGCTCGTCCTCGTCCACGTTGAAGACGTACAGGAACGGCTTGACGGTCAGCAGGTGCAGCTCGTGCAGCGGCTCGGCGCGCTCGGTGCCCTGGGCGATGCCGGCCGAGAACAGGGTGCGGCCGTCCTCCAGGATGGCCTTGGCCTCCTCGACGGCCTTGACCACCGGCAGCCGGTCCTTCTTGATCCGGGCCTCCTTCTGGAGGCGCGGCAGCACCTTCTCGACCGTCTGGAGGTCGGCGAGGATCAGCTCGGTGTCGATCGTCTCGATGTCGCTCTTCGGGGACACCTTGCCGTCCACGTGGACGACGTTCTCGTCCTTGAAGGCGCGGATCACCTGGCAGATGGCGTCCGACTCGCGGATGTTCGCCAGGAACTTGTTGCCCAGGCCCTCGCCCTCGCTGGCGCCGCGCACGATGCCGGCGATGTCCACGAAGTCCACCGTGGCCGGCAGCTGGCGCTGGGAGCCGAAGATCTTGGCCAGCTCGCCCAGCCGCGGGTCCGGCACACCCACCACACCGATGTTCGGCTCGATGGTGGCGAACGGATAGTTGGCCGCCAGCACGTCGTTCTTGGTCAGGGCGTTGAACAGGGTCGACTTGCCGACATTCGGCAGACCGACGATTCCGATCGTGAGCGACACGTGACGACTTCCCGTAGCGAGGAGAAACGAAGCGGTCTTCAGTCTACGGGCGCCCGCATCCGGCCGTACGAGCCTGTGGGCGCACAGTCATATGGAACGTCAAGCGTGTCCATACCCGCCCGGCCCCCGTCCGGCGGCTTACTTTGGATACGTGGACTACAGTACGCACACAACCGAACACCCTCGGCCATATCCCGCCGTGGTGCGGACGAGTGTGCCCCGGCCCGCCGGACAGGCGGCGGCGGTGCGGGGGCGCCCGCGGACGCGCCCGGTGCCTCCCGTGCTGGTGGCGCTCTCCCGACTCCCCCGTCCCCGGCTGACCGGCCTCGGCTGCGGGGTGCTCGCCACCGTCGTCATGGTCGGCGCCGCCTGGCTGTGCGAGCCGATGGGCGGCGCCCCCACGCTGTACGGGGTGCTGTTCATCGTGGCCTGCACCGCCGCCGCGCTGTGGGTACGGCCCGCCGATCTGATCTGCGCCCCGGTGGCGGCCCCCATCGCTTTCGCGGTGGGTCTGGTCACCACCCTGGGCCCGATGGCGGCCGTCACCGAGCTGGCGCTGCGCGCTCCGTGGCTGTTCGGCGGGACGGCCACCGCCGCCGGTCTCGCGCTGCTGCGCGGGATCGGGGTGGCGGTGGGCCGGATCCGCAGGCGGCGGCGCCGGGCCGCCGCCGTACGGCACTGACTCAGCCGGCGACCTTCGCGGCGGCCTCGGCGCGCAGGTCCCGGCGCAGTTCCTTGGGGAGCGAGAACTGGATGTGCTCCTCGGTGGGCTGCACCAGTTCCACGTCCGCGTAGCCCCGCTCGGCCAGCCACTCCAGCACGCCCTCGACCAGGACCTCGGGCACCGAGGCGCCGGAGGACAGGCCCACGGTGGTGACGCCGGTCAGCCATGCCTCGTCGATCTCGGAGGCGTTGTCGACCAGGTGGGCCCGGGTGGCGCCGGCGCCCAGGGCGACCTCGACCATGCGGACGGAGTTGGAGGAGTTCTTGGAGCCGACCACCAGGACCAGGTCGGATTCGGCCGCCACCTGCTTGATGGCGAGCTGGCGGTTCTGCGTGGCGTAGCAGATGTCGTCGCTCGGCGGGCTGAGCAGATTGGGGAAGCGCCCCTTGAGCGCGTCCACGGTCTCCATGGTCTCGTCGACCGACAGGGTGGTCTGGGAGAGCCACACCACCCGGTCCGGGTCGGGCACCTCGACCTTGGCCGCGTCGGCGGGGCCGTCCACCAGGGTGATGTGCTCGGGGGCCTCGCCGCTGGTGCCGATGACCTCCTCGTGGCCCTCGTGGCCGATGAGCAGGATCTGGTAGTTCTCCTTGGCGAACCGCACCGCTTCCTTATGCACCTTGGTGACCAGCGGGCAGGTGGCGTCGATGGTGGCGAGCTTGCCGCGCTCGGCCTCGCGGTGCACCTCGGGGGCGACCCCGTGCGCGGAGAAGATGACGATGGAGCCCTCGGGCACCTCGGCCGTCTCCTCGACGAAGACGGCCCCCTTGCGTTCCAGCGTCTTGACCACGTGCTTGTTGTGCACGATCTCGTGGCGGACGTATATCGGGGCGCCGTACTGTTCGAGGGCCGCTTCCACGGCGAGGACGGCGCGGTCCACGCCCGCGCAGTAGCCCCGGGGGGCGGCGAGCAGGACGCGGCGGGCGGGCTCGGCGGTGCCGGAGAGTGCTGGGTCGGCCATGTCCCCCATCGTACGGGGACGGCACGGGGCGGGGGCCGGTGCGGGCGGGCCGCGGGCGGCGGGGCGGGCGTTGTCGGTGGGCGGCGCTAGCGTTGCGGGCATGGCGGTACAGACGACGGCGGAAACGCCGATGCCGGTCGGCGAGGTGTCCCGGCTGATCGGTC
Source organism: Streptomyces sp. NPDC059853 (assembly GCF_042731495.1). Lineage (NCBI taxonomy): Bacteria > Bacillati > Actinomycetota > Actinomycetes > Kitasatosporales > Streptomycetaceae > Streptomyces > Streptomyces sp. NPDC059853. The sequence goes on along the minus strand of NZ_JBHWJL010000084.1, from coordinate 3,918 downwards.
AGTGGATCGACCGGCTGGGCGCGGTGTGGGTGGAGGGGCAGATCACCCAGATCTCGCGGCGGCCGGGGGCGGGCGTGGTGTTCCTCACGTTGCGCGACCCGTCCCAGGACATCTCGTTGACGGTCACCTGTTTCCGGGCTGTGTTCGATCGCGTGGCGGGGGTGGTGGGCGAGGGCGCGCGGGTGGTGGTGTTCGGCAAGCCGGAGTGGTACGCCCCGCGCGGGCAGTTGTCGCTGCGGGCCACCGATCTGCGGGCGGTGGGGGTCGGGGAGCTGCTGGCCCGGATCGAGGCGTTGAAGAAGTCGCTGGCGGCGGAGGGGCTGTTCGCGCCGGAGCGCAAGCGCCGGCTGCCGTTCCTGCCGGGGTGCGTGGGCCTGGTCACCGGGCGCGCCTCGGCGGCGGAGCGGGACGTGCTGCAGAACGCGAAGCTGCGCTGGCCCGCGGTGCGGTTCGCGGTGCGCAATGTGGCGGTGCAGGGGGTGCACGCCGTGCCGCAGGTCATCGAGGCGGTGCGGGAGCTGGACGCCGACCCGGATGTCGACGTGATCATCGTGGCGCGCGGCGGGGGCAGTGTGGAGGATCTGCTGCCGTTCTCGGACGAGCGGCTGGTGCGGGCGGTGGCGGCGGCCGCGACGCCGGTGGTGTCGGCGATCGGTCACGAGCCGGACTCCCCGCTGCTGGATCTGGTGGCGGACCTGCGGGCGTCCACGCCGACCGACGCCGCGAAGCGGACGGTGCCCGATGTGGGGGAGGAGCAGTCCCGGGTGCGGCAGTTGCGCGAGCGCGGCCGGTGGGTGCTGGAGACGTTCCTGGACCGGGAGGAACGCGGGCTCGCGGCGGCGGTGAGCCGCCCGGTGCTGGCGGAGCCGGGCCGGATGATCGCCGGGCGGGCGGAGGAGGTCGACGCGCTGGTGGCCAGGGCGCGGCGCACGCTGGGGCATCTGCTGGAGCGCGCGGAGGCGGATTTGACGCACACCAGGGCCCGGGTGGTGGCGCTGTCCCCGGCCGCGACGCTGCGGCGCGGCTACGCGGTGCTCCAGCGGGCGGACGGCTCGGCGGTACGGGAGGCCGGCCAAGTGGCGGCCGGTGAGCGGCTGCGGGCCCGGGTGGCCGAGGGGGCGTTCTCGGTGACGGTCGACGAGCCGGGCGCGGGGCAGGAGGGGGAACGGTGACGGACGGCGGCGGATCTAAGGTGGCGGACATGGCAGAACCGGACACGGACGACGCGGCGCTCAGCTATGAGCAGGCGCGGGACGAGCTGATCGATGTGGTGCGCCGTCTGGAGGCGGGCGGCGTGACCCTGGAGGAGTCCCTGGCGCTGTGGGAGCGCGGCGAGGAGCTGGCGAAGATCTGCGCCGGCCGGCTGGCGGGTGCCCGGGCGCGGCTGGACCAGGCGCTGAAGGAGGAAGCGGAGGCGGAGACCGGCGACGGCGGGGAATAGCGGGCGGACGCGTCGGGGTTGGCGCGGCGGGGAAGCCTCCCCGCGTCCCGGTGCCGGACGGTGCCGGGCGTCCGCGTACCCGATGAAAGGCTCCGTCCCGATGACGCTCGCCCTCGACACCGCCGCGCAGGATCTGCTGTTCCGCGAGGCGCACACCGCGCACACCTTCACCGACGAGCCGGTGAGCGAGGCGCAGATGCGGGCCGTGTACGACCTGATCAAGCTGGCGCCGACCGCGTTCAACCAGTCGCCGCTGCGCATCACCCTGCTGCGGTCGCGTGCGGCCAGGGAGCGGCTGCTGCCGCTGATGTCGCGGGGCAACCGGGACAAGACCGGCAGCGCGCCGCTGACCGCGCTCCTGTCGGCGGATGTGGACTTCCACGAGAAGCTGCCGAAGCTGCTGCCCGCGCTGCCGGAGCTGAAGGACGGCATGTACGCCGAGGAGGCGGTGCGTGAGCGGTCCGGGACCTTCAACGCCACGCTCCAGGCGGGCTACTTCCTGCTCGGGGTGCGGGCCGCGGGTCTGGCCGCCGGTCCGATGAGCGGTTTCGACGCGGAGGGCGTCAACAAGGAGTTCTTCGGGGACGGCCGGCAGAAGGTCCTGCTGGTGGTGAACATCGGCCGGCCGGGTCCCGACGCGTTCCGGCCGCGCAATCCGCGGCTGGATTACGCGGAGGCCGTCACGGCGCTGTGACGGGCCGCAGCGCCTCGGCGAATTCGGTGAGCCGTTCGCGGGGGGCGGTGCCGGCGACCACGGCGGTCGCCTCGGCGCCCTCCAGGACGAGCGCGTTGTAGGGCGTGCCCTCGTACCAGGTCCACTCCTGGCCGCCGAGGGTGACGCTCTCGCCGGTGTCCTCGGCGCCCTGGGTGGCGCCGGGGATGACGGTGGCCGGGTCGCCGTCGGCCTGGACGAGGCCGGCGAACTCGTTGTCCGGGTCGGTGAAGCCGAGCTTCCAGGTGGCGCCGAGCGGGTCGGTGGCCCGGTAGCGGACCGAGGTGGCGCGCCACTCCTCGGAGAGTCCTTCGGGAACCAGCAGTTCGTACGGCGCCGCGCGGGCGGCGAGGTCGGCCTCCGTCAGGTAGCCGACCTCCTTGACCGGGTCGGCGCCCGCGTCGCGGCCGGGGGCGAGCAGGTAGAGGCCGAAGGACACGGCGGTGATCACCGCCATGGACAGCACCATGTCGCGGACGGACTTCAGCTTGGACCTCTTGGGGGGCGGCGGGGCCGCCGCTTCGGTGTCCCCGGTCTCCCCGGCCCGCTCGGCCGGCTGGCTCTTCTCGGTCACGTCGCTCGACACGCCCCCATCGTCCCGTATGCCGGTGGCGTGCGTGTCACCGCCCCCGGGGTCGCTCATCAGATGGGCACTCTGCTCAGTTGTACGAATCCCGGCTAAAGTCATGAGCACCCTCCCCCAGCGGCCGAGCCGCGCAGAAAGGTGCGTTCCGATGGCTGACCATCATCTTCCGCCTCCCCTCGAAGTGGCTCCCGAGGCACCCGACCGCAACCTCGCCCTGGAACTGGTCCGGGTCACCGAGGCCGGGGCGATGGCCTCGGGCCGCTGGGTCGGCCGGGGCGACAAGAACGGCGCGGACGCCGCCGCCGTCAAGGCCATGCGGACGCTCGTCTCCACCGTCTCGATGAACGGCGTGGTCGTCATCGGCGAGGGCGAGAAGGACGAGGCCCCGATGCTGTACAACGGCGAGCGGGTGGGGGACGGCACCGGTCCCGAGTGCGATGTGGCCGTCGACCCGGTGGACGGGACGACGCTGACCGCCAAGGGCATGGGCAACGCGGTGTCGGTGCTGGCGGTGGCCGAGCGGGGCGCGATGTTCGATCCGAGCGCCGTGTTCTACATGGACAAGCTGGCGACCGGCCCGGAGGCGGCCGAGTTCGTGGACATCGAGGCGCCGCCCGCCGTGAACGTGCGCCGGGTCGCCAAGGCGAAGGGCGGCGCGCCGGGCGATGTGACGGTGGTCATCCTGGACCGGCCGCGCCACGACGATCTGGTGCGGGAGGTCCGGGAGGCGGGCGCCCGGGTGAAGCTGATCTCGGACGGCGATGTGGCCGGCGCCATCATGAGTGTGCGCGAGGGCACCGGGGCGGACCTGCTGCTGGGGATCGGCGGCACCCCCGAGGGCATCATCGCGGCCTGCGCCATCACGTGTCTGGGCGGCACCATCCAGGGCAAGCTGTGGCCCAAGGACGAGGCGGAGCGGCGGGCGGCCCTGGACGCGGGGCACGATCTGGACCGGGTGCTGCACACGGGTGATCTGGTGCGCGGCGAGAACGTGTTCTTCGTGGCCACCGGCATCACCGACGGCGAGTTGCTGCGCGGGGTGCGCTACAGCGCCGAGACGGCCACCACCCAGTCGCTGGTGATGCGGTCGCGCTCGGGCACGATCCGGCAGATCGACTCCACGCACCGGCTGTCCAAGCATCGGGCGTACAGCGCGGAGGACTTCGACCGGGGGAAGAG
>NZ_JBHWJL010000083.1:8761-18838 GCF_042731495.1 Streptomyces sp. NPDC059853 | reverse complement strand
GCCCACGACCCGCACCGGCGGGCGTGTCGCCGGGGCGCAGGACCGGGCCCCGCACGGGCGGAACCTGACCCCCGCCCCCGCCACGGCCCGGTCCCCGACCGGGGCCGGGATTCCCGGGCGCGGGCCAGCCCGGAACAGGCCCCGTGACCGGCTGCTGCACCGGACCACCACCACCCGGCACCACCGGCCGCTCCACCACCGCAGGCGGCGGCGCAGACGGAGACACACTGTTCGGCAACGTCCCCACCGAATCCAACGACGTCCCCACACCACCATCAACAATTGCGCCCATGTCGGGGCCTACAACTGCACCCTGGCCCAGGGACGCGTGCGCTGCAGGAACACCGGGCCAGGGAGGGGCTTCACCGGTCTCTCGGCCAGCTTCCGCACGCTGCGGCGGTGGGGCCTGACCTGTCGGCGTGCGGTTGTACGGATCGCCGGGTGAAGCAGGAGCCTCGACCACGGGAAAGGGTCCGCGCTCCAACCCTCCCCGGAACTGCGGCTCCGGCGCGTCCTGGATCGTCCGTGCCGACAGCTCGTACACGGACGACAGCCGGCGGATGGCCGCCACCGCCTCCTGGCGGGTGGTCTCCGTTTCGGCCAAGGTCGGTTGTTCCGCGCTGCCCGCAAGCGTGACCTGCTCCCGGAGCGAGGGCGGCAGCTCCATGGGAGGCGCCGGAGGCATCTCGCTCTTTGCTTGCTGGAGGGCTTCGCCCGCTCTGCTGATCGCCGTGGCGACGAATGTCACGTATGTCTGGAGCGTGGCGGACTCGCGGGACAACTCCCGGATCCAGGAACGGAATTCCTCGGCCGCCTGTCCTTCCCACTCCAGTTCCTCGGCCCTGGCCCTGATTTCCTCGCCGAGCCAGCCCACCACTTCCGCCGCCGACTCCAGCGCCTCCCCGCGCTGCATCAGCGCCTGCGGGTTCGCTCCCCTGAGCAGCGCCTCCAGCTCCTGGTGGGACATGGCCTGCAACTGCGCTTCCGTGGCGCTGCTGCCGCTGTACGTGTGCCAGTAACCATCCGCGTCTTCCACGTCGTTCCCCTCCCCGTGTACTCCCGCGTGCTCCGCGCTCGCTCCCCGCCGCTCGGACGCTCCCGGGGTCAGGATACGTTCCGCTGCCGACAGGCTCCGGTGTGCCACCATGCCAGCAGCAGGAACATCGTGCGGATCAGGAGGGATGTCCCATGTCGGACCCGGAGCGGTTCATTACCGTCTCGCTGGACAAGCGCGGGGTCAGCTGCACCGCCAGGCTGCTCACTGACCGGGCGCCCATCACCTGTCATGCCGTCTGGGACGCGCTGCCGTTGGGCGGTGACGTCTATCACGCCAAGTACGCCCGCAACGAGATCTACACCCTGGTGCCGCCCTTCGCCCCCGAGGAGCCGCCGCTGGAGAACCCGACCATCACCCCGATCCCGGGCGACCTGTGTTACTTCACCTTCTCCGACACCCAACTCGGCACGAAGTCCTACGGGTACGAGACCCACGCCGCCCACCAGGGCAAGGCGACCGTCGTGGATCTCGCGCTCTTCTACGAGCGCAACAACCTCCTCATCAACGGTGACGCCGGCTGGGTGCCCGGGATCGTGTGGGGGACCGTCGTCGAAGGGCTGGACCGGATGGCCGACGCCTGTCAGGACCTCTGGCGGGCCGGCGCGATCGGGGAGTCGCTCACCTTCCGGCGCGCGTAGGGGCCCTCGATCCGGGTGGCGCCGCAGGCGTCCAGCGCGTGGGCGACGGCCAGCACCAGTTCGTCCGCGTGCCGCGCCGCGACCAGCTGTGCGCCGATCGGCAGCCCGTCCGTGTCCAGGCCGCACGGCACGGACGCGGCGGGCTGCTGCGTCATGTTGAACGGGTACGTGAACGGCGTCCACTCCGTCCACCGCGTCATACCGGAGTCCGCCGGTACCTCGACGCCCGCCGCGAACGGCGCGATCGGCATCGTCGGCGTCAGCAGCAGGTCGTACGCCTCGTGGAAGATGCCCATCGACCGCCCGGCGGCCATCCGCACATCCACCGCCGCCAGGTAGTCCAGCGACCCGTACCGCGCGCCCTGCCCGCAGATCTCCCGCAGGCCCGGGTCGAGGAGGGCCCGGTGCCGTTCGTCGAACGGCTCGGTCACCCGGGCCGCGCCCGCGAACCACAGCACCTGGAACGCCTCCCGCAGTTGTTCCAGCGGCGGCAGCGGCGGGTCGGTCTCCTCCACCACCGCGCCGAGGTCCGCGAGCCGGTCCGCCACCCGCCGTACCGCCGCCGCGATGGCCGGCTCCACCGGGACCCCGGGGAAGCCGAGCTGCGGGGAGTACGCCACGCGCAGGCCGCGCACCGTGTCCTCGGCCTCGGCGACCGCCGTGCGGAAGCCGTGCGCCCCGCCGGTGGCGGGGAGGCTGGACCAGTCGCGCGGGTCGGGCCGGGCGATCACGTCCATGAGCAGCGCCGCGTCCCGCGCGTCGCGGGTGAGCGGGCCGACGTGCGCGAGGGTGCCGAACGCGCTGGCCGGGAAGATCGCCACCCGGCCGTAGGTGGGCTTGAGCCCGAAGACGCCGCAGAACGAGGCCGGGATGCGCACCGAGCCGCCGCCGTCCGTGCCCAGGCTCAGCGGTCCCGCCCCCGATCGCACGGCCGCCGCGCTGCCGCCGCTGGAGCCGCCGGAGGTGCGCTCGGGGGCGTACGGGTTGCCGGTCGCGCCGTGTCGCGGGGAGTCGGTGACACCCTTCCAGCCGAATTCGGGGGTGGTGGTTTTCCCGGTGAACACCGCCCCCGCCGTGCGCAGCCGGGCGACGGCCGGCGCGTCCTCGGGCCAGTCGCCGGCCGCGGACAGCGCCGCCGAGCCGCGCAGTGTGGGGTGGCCGCGCATCAGGAGGATGTCCTTCACGGTGACCGGTACGCCGTCCACCGGCCCGGCCGGGGTGCCGTTGTGCCAGCGCTGTTCCGCGGCCCGTGCCTGTTCCAGGGCGCCGTCGTGGTCCAGCAGGACGAACGCGTTCAGCTCGTGCTGTACGGCCTCGGACCGTTCCAGGACCGCCTGTGTCACCGCGACGGGGGACAGCTCGCCCGAGGCGTAGGCCGCCGTCAGTTCGGTGGCGGTGAGGCCGGTGAGTTCTGCCGCCGCCGGGGGCCGGGCCCGCCCGGTGGTGTCGCCGTCCGTCGCCGTCATGCCGCCTCCCCTTCGCCGGACACGTAGCCCAGCTGTTTGTCGACCACGTTGAACAGCGGTTCGCCCGCCCACCAGCGGTCGAAGTTGTCGAGGAACTGCTCCGCGAGGTCGTCCCGCCAGCCGAAGGTGTCCCCGCTCATGTGCGGCGAGACGATCAGCCCGGGCGCGTCCCACAGCGGGCTGGTGCCGGGCAGCGGCTCGGTGGCGAAGACGTCGAGGGCCGCGCCCGCGAGCGCGCCCGCGTGCAGGGCCGCCGCCAGGTCCGGCTCGACCACATGGCCGCCGCGCCCGATGTTGATGAAGTGCGCGGTGGGCTTCATCCGGGCGAAGGCCTCCGCGTCGAACAGGCCCCGGGTCTCCTCGGTGAGCGGCGCGGCGCACACCACCCAGTCGGCCTCCGGCAGCAGCGCGGGCAGGTCGCCGGCCGCCGGGATCCGGCCGAATACGGGGTCGCCGGTGCGTTCGCGGCGGCCGGTCAGCGTGACCTCGACACCGAGTGCCAGCAGCAGGGAGCCGATTTTCCGGCCGATCGGGCCTGATCCGACGACCACCGCGCGGCTGCCGTGCACTTTGAATGTCTCCCGGTGCCGCCAGCGGCGTTCCTGCTGGAATTTCCAGCTGCCGTGGAAATCCTTTGCCATGGCCAGAACCAGACCCGCCACATATTCGGCGATCGGCTGGTCGAAGACGCCCCGCGCATTCGTGACGATCGTCGGTGCGGACAACAGTTCGGGAAAGAGCAGCCGGTCCACGCCGGCGCTCGCGGTGTGCACCCAGCGGGGCCGCGCCCCGGTGCCCGGCCACGCCTCCCGCACCGCGTCGGAGGTGAAGTCCCACACCAGCAGCACATCGGCCTCCGGCAGCTGCCGGGCCAGTGCTGCCGCGCCGTCGGCGTGCAGGACGCGCGCGCGTCCGGCGAGCCGGTCGAGGCGGGGGAGGGGGTCGGCGTCGAGGACCAGGACACAGGATTCGGGCATCCGGCGAAACCGTTTCGAAACGAGGGGGTGTTTGAGTGGAGAACGTGGCGCCACAGCAGCCGCGGCCAAGGATTGACCACGGTAGGGAGAAGAAACTACCTTCGTCAACGAAGGCATCGGCACCGGCGTCCGGCCCGGCGGATTAACCGACCGGGTGTGCGTTCTTGTCTGTGTCAGCGTCCGGCCAGAACTGCTTCTGCGCCGCCCCTGCGTATGAATTGGGGTGTGAAATGGATGTCTCCTTCCTCGGCGGCCCGCGGCCGCAGCGCGGGATCGGAGTCGTGGCGCCGTTCGACTTCGCGCTCGACCGTGAACTGTGGCGGTGGGTGCCCGACGATATTTCCCTGCATGTGACCCGGACTCCGTTCGTCCCGGTGGAGGTCAGTCTCGATCTCGCCCGGATGGTCTCCGAGCACGAGACGCTGCGGGAGGCGGTGCGCGCCCTGTCCGCCGTGTCGCCCGAGGTCATCGCGTACGCCTGCACCTCCGGCAGTTTCGTCGGCGGTGTGGCGGGCGAGATGTCGATGACCACCGCGATGACGCAGGCGGGTGAGGCCCCGGCGATGACCACCTCCGGGGCGCTGCTGGAAGCGCTGCGCGAGCTGGACGTGAGCCGGCTGGCGGTGATCACGCCCTACACCCGCTCGGTCACGGACTCGCTGGAGGAGTTCGTGCACGCGGCCGGGGTCGAGGTGATCGGGCGCAGCTATCTGGGGCTGACCCGGGAGATCTGGCGGGTCGGCTACCGCGACGTGGTGACCATGGCGCGGGAGGCGACGGCCGCCGACGCGCCGGACGCGCTGTTCATCAGCTGCACCAACCTCGCCACCTACGACGTCATCCCGCAGCTGGAGGCCGAGCTGCGGATCCCGGTGCTGTCGGCGAACCAGGTGACTGTCTGGAAGGCGCTGCGGATGATCGGCAAGGAGGCGGTGGGCCCCTACCAGGCGCTGCTGGATCCGGCGGCGCGCGCCTCGCTGGAGTCGCTGTCCGCACTGCCGCCCCTGCCGGCCGCCCCGGCGCCCGAACCGTACGCGGCCACGGCGCCGGCCGGTGAGGAGAGCCCGCTGGTGGAGGGCGGGGGCGTGGGGCCGGTGTTCCCGGAGGATCTGGGCGGCGGCCGCCAGGCCGGCTGACGGCGTGCGGCGGGCCCGGGCCCGCCGCACGCTCCGCCGGTGGGGCCGGAACCGGCGGGAGGACGGACCCGTGCGAGGACGACCGTACGGGCACCGGCTGCGGGACGGGTACGAGCACGGTCCCGCAGGCGCGCACGCACGCGCGCGACGCGTACAGGCACGAGCACGAGCACCAGCACGAGCAGGGAGCGAACGCCAGATGGGCGACAGCACGAGCCGCACCGAGACCCCGGCCACCGCGGACCACGCCGACACGGCGGAGGCCACCGTCGGATTCCTGTACCCCGGCTACTCGGCGGAGGACGACTATCCCCGGCTGGAGGCCCTGCTGCGCGACGGCGGCGACCCCCGGGCCGCCGGGGTGCGGCTCCCGCTCGTCCACACCGACATGGGGACGGACGCCCACCGGGTCGACGCGCTGCTGGAGATGGGCGCGGTGCACCGGCTGGCCGCCGGGGTCGGGCAGCTGAAGGCGGCGGGCGCGCAAGCGGTGGTGTGGGCCTGCACCAGCGCCAGCTTCGTCTACGGCTGGGAGGGCGCGGGCCAGCAGGTCACGGCGTTGTCGGAGGCGGCGGGCCTCCCGGCGTCCAGTACGTCCTTCGCCTTCGCGCACGCGGTACGGGAGCTGGAGCTGAGCCGGGTGGCGATCGCGGCGACCTACCCGGACGATGTGGCCGGTCTGTTCGCCGAGTTCCTGAAGGCGGCGGGTGCCGAGGTGGTGGGCACCCGGGGGAGCGGCATCATCACGGCGGCTGAGGTCGGCACCTGGGGGCGTGAGGACGTGCTGCGGATCGCCCGCGAGGGCGACGATCCGGCGGCGCAGGCGGTGCTGCTGCCGGACACGGCGCTGCACACGGCGGCGTGGGTGGCGGAGATCGAGGAGACGCTCGGCAAGCCGGTGCTCACCGCGAACCAGGTGACGGCCTGGGAGGGGCTGCGGCTGCTCGGCCGTACGGTGCGGGCCCCGGCGCTGGGCGCGCTCTTCGACCGGGGCTGATCCGGAGCCCGGGCTTCCGCGTGCCGCCCCTGCCCGACCGGGTGGGGGCCCGGGCCCGGTCCTCGCCCCGCACGCCCCGCACGCCCCGCACGCCCCGGCCGCCCTGGCCCGGGCGCTCAGTCCTTGCGCTCTGCCCCGGTCGGCCCCGGCCCGCCGGGTGCCGGTCTCTGTCCCGGCCGGCCCGGCGCCGGTCCCGTGCCCCCCGTGCCCCCGTTCCCTCGGCGGGTGGCCGACCGGTCGCCGCCTCCGCGCCGTACCTCGGTACCTCCGTGCCCCCGCCCTCCGTGCGGCCCCGCTACCCCCGGCCGCCGCTGCCGTCCCCGCCGCCGGTGCCACCCCCGGCCCCGCCCCGGCCCCCGCCGCATCCGGCCACGCCGTGGATCATGGCGGTGATCTGCTCGGGCGGCAGCGGCTTCGCGTACAGCCAGCCCTGTCCGGTGTCGCAGCCGATGCGCCGCAGCCGGTCCGCCTGCGCCTGGCCCTCGACGCATTCGGCGGTGACGGTCAGGCCCAGCTTGTGGGCGAGGTCCACGAGGGCGGTCACGATCGTCTCGTCCGCCGGGTTGAGGTGGCGGGCGGTGCGGAAGCCCTTGACGAAGGTGCCGTCCAGTTTGAGGGCGCGCACCGGCAGCTGGGAGAGGTAGGCGAGGTTGGAGTAGCCGGTCCCGAAGTCGTCGATGGCGATCCGTACCCCCATCTCGGACAGTTCCTGGAGCGCCTGGAGGGGGCGCCCGGCGGGGCCCATGACGGCGGATTCGGTGAGTTCCAGCTGGAGGAGTCCGGCGGGCAGCCCGATCTCGGCGAGCACGCGGGTGACGTCCGCGACGACGTCCGAGTCCCACATCTGCCGCACCGCCACGTTCACGCTGACGAAGGGCGGCGGGCCCGCGCCCGCCGTGCCGGCCGGGCGGAGCTGGTGGGCGAGCTGCCAGGCGCGGGCCTGCCGGACGGCCTCGGTGAGCACCCAGCGGCCGAGCGGGACGATCGCGCCGTTCTCCTCGGCGAGCCCGATGAACCGGTCCGGGGTGAGCCGGCCGAACCGCGGGTGCTGCCAGCGCACCAGCGCCTCGACGCCGCGCAGGGTGTCATCGGCGAGGGAGACGATCGGCTGGTACTCCAGGACGAACTCGCCGCGTTCGATGGCCGGCCGCAGGGTGGCGGTGAGCGACTGGCGGGTCATGCGGTGCGCGTTGCGCTCCGGGTCGAACAGCGTCCAGCGGGCCTTTCCGTCGGCCTTGGCCCAGTACAGGGTGGTGTCGGCGGCCTGCATGAGGGAGGTGGCGGTGAGACCCGCGCACTCGCGTTCCACCACGCCGATGCTCGCGGAGACCGACAGCCGCTGCCCGGCCACGTCGAACGGCCGCTGGAGCGCGGTCAGCATCGCCTCGGCGAGCCGGGTGAGCTGGTCGGTCCCGGCGGAGCTGTCCACCAGGACGGCGAACTCGTCGCCGCCGAGCCGTGCCACCAGGGGTCCCGAGCCGGTCGCGCCCGCCGTGCAGTGGGTCAGCCGCTGGGCGGCGGCGGCCAGCAGTTCGTCGCCGACCCGGTGGCCGTGGGTGTCGTTGATGGCCTTGAAGCCGTCCAGGTCGAGGTAGCACAGGCCGATCCGGCCGGTCGCGGAGTCGCCCAGGGCGGCGGTGAGCCGTTCCACGAAGAGCGAGCGGTTGGGCAGCCGGGTGACGGGGTCGTGCATCTGGAGGTGCCACAGCTTCTCGCGCAGCTCGCGCCGTTCGCTGACGTCCAGCACCGACAGCAGCGCTCCGTCGCCCTGGCCGGTGGGCCGTACGGTGACCTCCGCCCAGACGGCGTGCCCGTCGGCGTGTTTGAGCCGGCGGGTGCAGCGCAGCTGTTCGCGCCTGCCGCTCAGGACCGCCTGGTACGGGCCCCGGATGTCGCCGTCCAGGCCGAGGTCGAGGCCGGTGGCGGCGTCGGCTGGGAGGCCGGCCAGGGCGCCGGGCGCGTACCCGAGGAGGGTTTCCAGCGCGGTGTTGGCGGCGCCGATCCGGCCGCCCGGATCGATCAGTGCCATCGGCAGGGTGGCGATCCGGAACGCGGCCCGGTAGTCCGCCAGGTGACCGGCCCGGTCAGCAGCCTGGACATCACGTTCCGTGACAGGTGGCCGGGGTGAATCCTGGGTGCCGCCCGAGGGGTCACCCGGTCCTGGGATGGGTCCGTTCACCGATCGCTCCTGGGCCGTCGGCGGGGGGAATCCGCTGGAAATGTGCCGATCATAGAGGCTGATCCATGGGCGGAGCCAGCTCCGCCCGGGCCTGTCTCGAACCCTGACACCTCCACCCCGCACGCGTTTTCGACGGGCTGACCGAATCTGCGCGAGCGGGGCGAAGGAGCGATCGATCCCGAAAGATATATACGCAGGGTAATCGTACTGCCCTTACTCCAGCCGGCCCAACTCAACGGGAAGGAACGGGACAGAAGTGACCAGAGTGGTCAGGGCACCTTCCCGTCCCCGAAGACCCGGTGGGAGGCCGACGTGTTCCGGAGCACCCTCCGCAGGCCCGCCGCGGTCCTCACGGTGCTGGCCGCCCTCATGGGAAGCACCCTCACCGCCGGGCCCGGCCCCACCGCGTTCGCCGACGACCTCTGCGGCCTGGAGCGCTCCGCCGTCCACCACTCCGAGGGCCTCGACACCTGGAACACCGCCTATCCGCAGCCGCTGGGCACCCTCGACGCGGTGATGCTCTTCCTCTCCTTCCCGGACTCCGGCGACCTCCCCGACCCGGACGTCATCGCCGCCGACTACTTCCCCGCCACCACCGACTTCTTCGACCGCGCCTCCTACGGCCGATTCGAACTGGCGGTGGAGGTGGTGCCCCGGTGGACGGAACTGCCCCTCCCGTCCACCCACTACGCCATACAGCGCGACTGGGACGCCGGTGCCCGCACCACCTACCTGCGCGACGCCTTCACCGCGCTCGCCCCGCTCGCCGACCCCGGCGCCTACGACGTCATCTACCTGGTCGCCGACCCCGACGCGCCCGGCGTGGACTCCGACGCCACCAAGGTCGTGAACTTCCACGAGCCGCTGAAGGTCGCCGGCAGCGAGATCAACCGGGTCGTCACCCTCTTCGAGCAGCGCCCGCCGGACCGCAACGTCCTCGCCCACGAGACCGGACACGTCTTCGACCTGCCCGACCTGTACAACCGCCCGAGTGGCGACACCGGGGACTGGGACACCCATGTGGGTGACTGGGATCTCATGGGCAGCCAGTTCGGACTCGCCCCCGAGCCCTTCGGCTGGCACAAGTGGAAGCTCGGCTGGCTCGGCGCCGAGCACGCCGACTGCGTCCGCACCCCCGGCACCACCCGGCACACCCTCCAGCCGCTCACCGCGCCCCTCGACACCGCCCACCCGGCCGCCGACACCCGCATCGCCGTCGTCCGCACCGGCCGCACCGAGGTCCTGGTCGCCGAGGCCCGCACCCGGGACGGCAACGACCGCCGGGCCTGCACCGAAGGCGTCCTCCTCTACACGGTGCGCAGCGACATCGCCTCCGCCGAGGGGCCCGTGCGGGTCATCGACGGCCACCCGGGCACCGAGGCGTGCGCCGGCCGGTCGGTGCACCCGAGGCTGGCGGACGCGCCGCTGGACACCGGGGAGAGCTACCACGACGCGGAGCGGGGGATCCGCGTGGAGGTGGGCGACCGCACGCCCTCGGGCGGCTGGAATCTCAAGATCGTCAAGGAGTGAGGTGGGGGAGCGGGGGCGGTGGAGGGTACGGAAAAGGCCCCTCGCCGCTGCGAGGGGCCTTCCGTGTCGGTGCGCCGCCAGGGACTCGAACCCCGGA
>NZ_JBHWJL010000083.1:0-8661 GCF_042731495.1 Streptomyces sp. NPDC059853 | reverse complement strand
CCCGCTGATTAAGAGTCAGCTGCTCTAACCAACTGAGCTAGCGGCGCCTGCTGACATCCACAAGATTAGCACCCCGCGCGCCCCCTTCCGTACCACCCCGGGATGCGGTACGGGGGGCGGTGGAGGGTACGGAAAAGGCCCCCCGCTGCTGCGAGGGGCCTTCCGTGTCGGTGCGCCGCCAGGGACTCGAACCCCGGACCCGCTGATTAAGAGTCAGCTGCTCTAACCAACTGAGCTAGCGGCGCCTGCTGACGTCGTAGACATTAGCACCCCGCCGGTCATCAGCAAAAATCGCCGGCTCCGGCCCCCGCCGGGACCCGTCCCTGGCCGCCCGGACGCACGCCCACAGCAGCATCTCGGGGCCCGGCAGCCACGGGTGCCGGCTCTGCGGCGCCACCAGCCACTGACCGTTCGCCGCCGTCCGGCCGTCCGGCACCGTCACCACGTCCCCCACGCCGTGGCACAGCAGCGGCGGGATCAGCCGGGCGCCCCGGTTCCACTCCTCCCAGCGCAGCAGCGCCGGCAGCCGGGCCGCCGTGCCCGGCTGCGCGAACAGCAGCAGCCGGCCCCGGTGCGCCGCCACCGGGCCGCGCCCGGGTCCGGCCGACCACAGCCGCTCCAGCACCCGCCGCCCGAACAGTCCCGGCGCGCTGATCACATCGAAGTCCGTACCGCAGCGGGCCGTGGCCAGCCACTGGGCGCCGCCGGAGGTGAGGGCCGGCAGCGGGGTCGCCGAGATCGCGGGTTCCGTCATGACAACCAGGTGTACGGCACGGCGCGCGCCGCCGTGCCAACTCCGCGGAAATCAGGACAACGGGGGGTGCCCTCCGGTACCGTGCGGCGACTGCTGCCGCTGGAGCCGGCGGCCGAACTCGATCATCTTCACCGCGTAGTCCTCGGTCCACTCCGCCCGGTCGGCGATCTGCGCCGCCGACAGCCGGTCGAACCGGCGCGGATCGGCCAGCTGCGCCGCGGCCACCGCCTGGTACTCCACGGCCCGGTCGGCCGCCGCCTGGAAGGCCACCGCCAGCTCGGTGGCCCGGGACAGCAGCCGGTCCGGCTCGGAGATCGACTCCAGATCGAAGAAGTGCTCCTCCTGCGGCGCGTCCGTCGGCGGCTCGAAGAACAGCCCTGCCGGGCGGCGGAAGCGGGGCGGCTCCGGTGTCGGTCCGGAATCGGTCATGAGGGAGCCTCCACGGCTGGGTGGGGGAGGGGGACGGTGCGATCCTTCCCCAGGTTACGTCCGGGAGCCGCCCGAGGACCGGCTCAGTTCGGCTTCGCTCCGGCCGGCACCCCGCGCGCTGTCCGCGCGCTCCGGGGCGTACGGGCGTACGGCGCCGGGCCCCTCGCCCCGTACCGCCGCGCCGCGCACCGCGGCGAACCGGTCCTGGACCCGCTCGGCCAGCCGCATGAGCGGCCGGGCCAGCAGGAGCCCGGCGACCATCACCGCGATCCCGGCCAGCGCGTCCATGAAGTAGTGGTTGGCGGTGCCCATCACCACCATCACCGTGATCAGCGGATAGCCGACCGCGAGGGCGCGCAGCCACCGGGTGCGCGGCCCGAAGTACCACAGCGCGACCCCGCACCACACCGCCCAGCCGACGTGCAGACTGGGCATCGCCGCGTACTGGTTGGTCAGATCCCCCATCCCGCTGGGCGCGCTCGCCTCGTCACCCCACCAGCCGTAGTCGCTGTACTGCGAGAGGCTGTCGGTGAAGCCGTGCCGCTCGTGCAGCAGCCGGGGCGGCGAGGTGGGCATCAGCGTGAACCCGATCAGCCCCATCAGGGTCGAGCCCATCAGCCAGGTGCGCATCAGCCGGTAGTGGGCGGGGCGGCGCTTGAAGAGCCAGATCAGGATCGCCGGGGTGACCAGATAGTGCAGGGAGGCGTAGGCGAAGGACGACGGGACGCCCAGCCACGCCTCGCTCGTGAACAGATCGTTCAGCGGCTCCTCGGCGTTGAGGAACAGCGCCCGCTCCAGGCGCAGGATCGACAGGCCGTTCTCGACCGCCGTGGCCACATCACCCCTGGCCAGCAGCCGGGCGCCGGAGTACGCCCCGTACACAACCACGATCAGCAGCAGCTCGGTCCACCAGCGGGGCCGGACTCGGGGCATGGGGTCGGACTCCAGTGTCGGGGCAGGGCTGTTCACCCGCCGGACGGCAGGGCGTAAGGGAACAGACGCTCGGTTGGTACCCATGGTTCCATGCGTGATGATGAGAAAATCAGCCACATACGACCCCGGTGAACCGTGAGAGAAAAGAGCGACATGACCGCGCGCATTCTGCTGGTACGACATGGGCAGACCGCCTGGTCGGTGGACGGACGGCACACCGGGCACACCGATATCCCGCTGCTGGACCGGGGCCGGGCGGACGCCCGCGCGCTGGGCGCGCGGCTGCGGAACGCGCCCTGGGACGGGCTCCCCGGCGCGCAGGTCCGCACCTCACCGCTGTCGCGGGCGAAGGAAACCTGCGAGCTGGCCGGATTCGGCGGCCGGGCGGGCGACTGGGACGCGCTGAAGGAGTGGGACTACGGCGACGCCGAGGGCCGCACCGGCGAACAGATGCAGCAGGACCGGGGCGGCGAGTGGGTGCTGTGGCGCGACGGCGTACGCGGCGGCGAGAGCTTCGCGGACCTGTCGGCACGCGCGGACGAGGTCGTGGCCTGGGCCCGCGAGGCACGCGACGGGGCGGTGCTGTTCGCCCACGGCCACATCCTCCGCTCGGTGACGGCCCGCTGGCTGGGCGAGGACGTCCGCTTCGCCGCCCGCCTGAAACTGGACCCGGCCTCGCTGTCGGAACTGAGCTGGGCCCACGGCAAGCCGGTGATCGCGCGCTGGAACGACACGGCACACCTGGAGGGGCGGGAGGGTGCTGAGTGAAGTGAGCGACATCACCCCGACCGAGCGATAACGGCCCAGGTCAGCATCTCTGCTCCGCGCAGGCGGGGTTGGTCCCCACTTCGACACCGACGACACCCGGTTCGTCGGCTCCCCGCACGCGCGGGGTCGGCCCCGTCCCCGCATCGCGCCGTAACCGCGCCCCGCCCGGCAGGGCTATGCCGCTCGTGCCGCGAACGCGGCGACCTCCGGGGTGGGGGTGCGTGCGGTCAGGCGGTTCGCCGTGTGGCGGAGGAGGGTGCGGATGCGGGAGGAGTGGACCTGTTCCAGAAGGTCCAGGGCCTGCTGGCCGGTTTCCGCCGCCTCTTCGGGGTGGCCGCCTCCGGTCAGGTGGCCGGCGAGTTCGGCCGTGTACAGGGCGCGGTTGCGGACCAGGTGCGGGTCCTGGGCGGTGAGGGCGCGGCGGGCGGCCTCGGCCGCGCGGGGCCAGTCGCCGAGGGCCGCCCAGCAGTGCGCTTCCTGGCTGGCGAGTTCGGCGGCGTTGTAGAAGCTCATCCACTCCGGGTCGGCGTCGTCCGGCCCGTGGTCGAAGGCCGTCCGGGCGCGGGAGAGGGCCAGTTCGCAGCCCCTGCGGTCGCCGAGGCCGGCCCAGCCGGCGGCTTCGCGCAGGGACAGCAGGGAGTGGAGGCGGTGCGAGCCGGTTGCCCGGGCGGCCTGCTGGCCGGCTTGCGCGGCGCGCACCGCCTCGCGGTGGCGGCCGGTGTCGCGGGCGAGGAAGGCGGCGTTGCAGAAGGCGTGCGCCTCCAGCGCGCGGTCGTCGCTGACGCGCGCCGTCGCGAGCGCTTCCGCGTAGTGCGAGCGGGCCTCGGTGTGCCGGCCCGAGTCGTGGGCGAGCCAGCCCACGGACAGCGCGAGTTCGCCGGCGGCGGCGTGCAGGCGGGCGCTGACGGCGGCGCGGGCGGTGCCCGCGTCGAGCAGTTCCTGGGCGGCGCGCAGGGATTCACCGGCCGGGCGGTAGAGGGCGTCCGCGCCGTGGCGGTCGTCGTAGGCGCGGATGTCGGTGACCGCCCGTTCCACGGCAGCGGCCTCGATGGCGCCCACCCGCCGGGGTGGCGCGGGTGCTCCGCCGGTACCGGTAGCCGTGCCGGCAGCGGCGGCGGTCAGGGTGGTCAGGGGGGTGAGGGACGCCACGGCGGCGGGGCCGCCGGCCATGAACACTCGGCGCAACACGTCGCTCTCCTCGGTGTTGTCGGTGCCAGTGCGGTCCCTGGTGGTGTACCCGGTAATGCGTACGGAGGTGCTTGCTCCGGCGCGCGCCCCGCGCCCGCGTACCGCGTCGCGGGGGGCGAAGCCCAGGTCGGTCAGGGTGCGGCCGGGAAACATGTGGCGGAACACCCGCTCGTAGGCGTAGTTCGGGCAGCGGATGACGCCGGACTCCACCCGCCCGATGTACCGGGCGTCGCAGCTGACGTTCTCGCCGATCTCCCGGGCGGCCCGCCGTACCGCCGCGGCGAACTCGGCGGCCGAACGGTCGCCGCGCAGGGCCCGGAAGGACCGGTTCGGTGACGTGGCCATGGCGGGCGCACCTCCCTGGGGAGCCGTCCGGCCGGTGGCCGGCAGGGGAGTCCTGGGGCACGACCGTACCCGTCGCGGAACCATCCAAGACGCGGATATCTGCGTACACATCGGATATTCCGCACGGGATCTGCCATGATCTGCCACTCGTTTCAGCGGCACATGCCCGTAGCCATTGACGCCTGTGCGGCGTTGTACCTCACACACCGAGACGTGAGGAGTGAATCCCCATGGCGAACGGCGGCGGATCACAGCCGTGCGATCTGGTCACGGTTCCGGCCAGAGAGGGCCTGGAAGCCGTGGACCTGATGGTGCGGCTGCTCAACGGCACCGGCCCCGTGCTGCACGACCGGAACGGCGACACCCTGGGCTTTCTCGTGCCGCCCGGCACCGCCGAGCGCTGGGACGTGCCCGGCAGTGCCTGCACTCCCACCTACGGCCAGCCGCAGGGCGTGGGCCGCCCCCCGGTCTCCGGCACCGGCTGGCTGGTCCCGCCGGACGGCTCCGTTCCGCAGGCCACCCCGCCCGAGCGGCTGCGCACCGCGCTGCGGCAGGCCGCCCGGCTGCTCGCCGCCGCCGACCGCTGTCAGCCCTGACCGGTCCGCGCGCGATACTGAACGGATGGCGCGACGAGCACGGCAGGCGGAGACGACCAGCGCGACGGTGGCCGGCGGACGGGCGGAACTGCTGCCCGACCCCGACCGCGCCGACGCCTGGGAACTGCTGCTCGACGGCGCCCCGCAGTCCCACGTCGATCTCACCGAGCCGGCCCGGCTCGCGTTCGAGTACCAGCGCCGGCTCGGTCATGTCATCGACGTGGTGGCCCCCGAACGCGCCCCGCTGCGCGCCGTGCATCTGGGTGGCGGCGCCCTCACCCTGGCCCGCTACACCGCCGTCACCCGGCCGCGTTCGGTCCAGCAGGTGGCGGAGCCCGACGCGGCGCTCACCGAGTTCGTCCGCCGGCACCTGCCCCTGCCCGCCGGCGCGCGCATCAAGGTGCGCGCCCTGGACGCGCGCGAGGCGCTGGGCCGCATGCCCGCGGACTCGGCCGAGCTGATCATCGCCGACATCTTCCACCACGCCCGCACCCCCGCCCACTGCGCCAGCGCCGAATTCCTGGACGCGGTACGCCGGGTGCTCGCCCCCGGCGGTCTCTACGCCGCCAACATCACCGACGGCGGCCCGCTGACCCATCTGCGCGGCCAGGCCGCCACCGCCCTCGACCGCTTCCCGGCCGCCGCGCTGAGCATCGCCCCCGCCGTCGCCCGCGGCCGGCGCTACGGCAACGGCATCCTCCTCGCCTCCGACGGGCCGCTGCCCCTGGACGCCCTGCGCGCGCGGCTCGGCCGCGAACCGCAGCCCACCCGGCTGCTCACCGGCGCGGAACTGCGCGACTTCACCGCCGGCGCCCGGGTGGTCACCGACGCCACCGCCCAGCCCTCCCCGGCTCCGCCCGCGGACCTCTTCGGCTGAGTCTCAGCCCTCGTGCACCTCGATGGCCGGCTCGTAGCCGTGCCAGGTGCAGAACGCCGACACCTCCCGGCCGTGCCCCACGAAGGTGACCCGCAGATAGGACTCGGTCGTCCACACCTGCATCTCCCAGCCGGGCTCCGGCGTGGCCGACACCAACTCGCAGCGCTCGGTGCCGAGTTCGTAGACCACCCGGCCGCCGTCCAGGGACACCGTCTCCACCCGCCCGGCCGTGTCGGGCGGCGGATCGGCGGGCTCCGCACCGCCGTCGGTACCGGGCCCGGCCCCCGCCTCGGGCTCCGGTTCCGGCTCCGGACCGGTGTCGGGCGGCGGGGTGCTCTGCGACCCCGCCGGTGCCGAGGCGCCGGGGTCCGGCTCCGGCCCGGACGGCGGCGCGGCCGGATCCTGCGGCGGCCGGTGCGTGGAGGACGCGTCCGGCTCCGTCCACGCCGAGGCGTCCCGCACCGGAACGGCACGCGGCGGGTCGTACACCGTGCCGCGCAGCACCGTGTACACCCCGAACCAGGAAAGCGTCACGGCCGAACCGGTGGCAACCAGCCAGACACCCGCGCGCACCAGGAGACGTTGCATCAGGATCACCCTAATGGCGTACGGTGCCGCGCATGGCGCATGTGCTCGTCGTGGAAGACGACCCCTTCGTCCGGTCGGCACTGATCCGGCAGCTCACCGATGCCGCACACACCGTGCGCAGCGTGGGCACCGCGCTCGAAGCGCTCCGGGAAGTGGCCCAGATCGGCTTCGACCTGGTCATCCTCGACCTCGGACTCCCGGACCTGGACGGCAGGGAAGCCCTGAAGATGCTGCGGGGCATCACCGACGTCCCGGTGATCATCGCCACCGCCCGCGACGACGAGGCCGAGATCGTCCGGCTGCTCAACGACGGCGCCGACGACTATCTCGTCAAACCCTTCTCCGCGGAGCACCTTTCGGCCCGCATGACGGCGGTATTGCGCCGAGTACGCGCCTCCGGCGGACGCCCCGGCGCACCCCAGGACGACGAACTGCGCGTCGGCGGCCTCTGCGTCGACCCGCTGCGCCGCCGCGCCCGCCTCGACGGCATCGAACTCGACCTCACACGCCGCGAGTTCGACCTGCTCGCGTTCCTCGCCCAGCGCCCCGGCGTCGTCGTCCCGCGCAAGGAACTCCTCACCCGGGTGTGGCGCCAGTCCTACGGGGACGACCAGACCATCGACGTCCATCTCTCCTGGCTGCGCCGCAAACTGGGCGAGACCGCCGCCCAGCCGCGCTACCTGCACACCCTGCGCGGCGTCGGAGTGAAGCTGGAAGCGCCCCGATGAGATGGGCGCTGGTGCGCATCTCCCTCGCCGTCACCTCCATGGTCGTTCTCGCCTTCGCCATCCCGCTGGGCCTGGTCGTCCAGGAGATGGCCGGGGACCGGGCGATCGGCAACGCCGAACGCCAGGCCGCCGCCATCGGGCCGGTCCTCGCCATCACCGGTGACCGCGACCAGCTCGAACGCGCCGTCGCCAGCACCGAGGCGGGCGCGGCCGGGCGCATGGCCATCTGGCTGCCCGCCCCGGACGCGGCCGAGGCACCCGGAGCCACCGAACCACCCGAAGCCGCCGGCCCCACGGATTCCGACGCGTCCGGTGCCCCCGGCGCACCCGCCGATCCCGGCGGGGAGGCGCTCGTCATCGGCGAACCCCACACCAGCGACGAGGACTTCCGCTCCTTCACCGAGTTCGCCCGCGCCGCCACCCTGGAGGTCCCCGGCGGCGTCACCCTCCTCCAGCCCACCGCCGTCTCCGGCGAACGCATCGCCGTCGTCGAGGTGTTCGTCCCCGACGCCGACCTCACCCCCGGCGTCACCACCGCCTGGCTGGTTCTCACCGGGGTCGGCATCGCCCTGGTGGCCGGTTCCCTGGTGATCGCCGACCGGCTCGGCCGCCGCACCGTACGCCCCGCCGAACAGCTCGCCGGTGCCGCCCGCAGACTCGGCGAGGGCCGCCTGGACGTCCGCGTCCCCGAGGCCGGGCCCGCCGAACTGCGCGAGGCAGCCGTCGCGTTCAACTCCATGGCCGACCAGGTCGTCCGGCTGCTCGCCAACGAACGCGAACTCGCCGCCGACCTCTCGCACCGGCTGCGCACCCCGCTCACCGTGCTGCGCCTGAACACCGCCACGCTCGGCGAGGGCGACGCCGCCGACCAGACCCGGCACGCGGTGGACCAGCTGGAGGCCGAGATCGACCAGATCATCCGCACCGTGCGCGAACAGCGCTCCCACAGCCCCGAGAGCGCCGGACCCGGCGAACGGGGCGAGGTGGACGCCGCCGAGGTGATCAGGGAACGGATGGCGTTCTGGTCCGCGCTCGCCGAGGACGAGGGCCGCGAAGCCCGGCTCTCCGGCGCCGACGCGCCCGTACGGGTCCCCGTGCCGCGCGCCGATCTCGTCGCCGCGCTCGACGCGATGCTCGGCAACGTCTTCCGGCACACCCCCGAGGGCACCGCCTTCGCCGTGGACGTGCACCACGCCAGCACCGACGACGCCGTGATCGTGCTGGTCTCCGACGCGGGCGAGGGGATCGCCGACCCGGACGCCGCGCTCCGCGGGGGGCCCGCCCCCGCCGGGCCGGGATCCACCGGCCTCGGCCTGGACATCGTGCGCAGGCTGGCCGAATCGACCGGCGGCGATCTGCGGATCGGCCGCTCGGTGCTGGGCGGCGCCGAGATCCGGCTGTGGCTGGCACGCGGCGGCACCGCGCCGGACGGCGGGCCGGGCCATGACCCGGGCC
>NZ_JBHWJL010000082.1:0-18904 GCF_042731495.1 Streptomyces sp. NPDC059853 | reverse complement strand
GGCGTGCACCACCCGGCAGATGAAGACGGTGTGGGTGCTGGCCTGGAGCCGTTCGCGGATCTCGGCCTCCACCCGGGCGCTGCTTCCGGTGAGCAGCGGGCTGCCGAACGGGCCGCTCTCCCAGTCGACCTGGCCGAACTTGTCGGCGGACTTCCCGGCGAAGACGCCGACGACGTCCCGTTGCCCGGTGGAGAGGATGTTGATGGCGAGGTGACCGGCGCGGAAGAGGCAGTCGTGGGTGGCGGAGGTGCGCTGGACGCAGACCATGACGGTGGCCGGGTCGAGGGAGATGCTGGAGAACGCGTTGACCGCCAGGCCCCGGGGGGTCTCGCCGTCCATGGCGGTCACGACCGTGACCCCGGTGACGAACTGCCGGTTGACCTGCTTCATCACATCGATGCCGGGGGTGGCGGCGAGTGCGGTCATGGCGGTGCTCCTTGTCCTGGTCCGTGGCGTGGTGGCCGTGCTCGTGGCCGGGGTGCTCGTACGGGTGGGTACGGTGCGGGCGTGGGCGGGGGCCGGCATCGGGGGCGTCAGTCCTGGCCGACCGGGAACACGCCGAGCGCCGCGAGCAGGGCGCGCGGGTCCCAGGTGACGTGTTCCTCGGCGATCCGGTCGCCCTCGAACCGGGCGAAGGTGGCCCCGGCGACCCGGACGCGCCGCCCGGTGGCGGGGACGTCGAGGAACGGGTTCTCGTGGCTGCCGGTGCTGTGCCAGCGGATCGCGGCCCGGTCCCCGTCGAGCAGGATGTCGTCGATGGTGGTGGTCAGGTCGGGGAACGCGGCCCGGGTGGTGAGGATCGCGGACTTGAAGCCGTCCAGGCGCTGCGGCTGCGGGTCGCGGCCGTACCGCAGGTAGTCCGGGGACAGGAGTGCGTCGAGGGCGTCCACCTCGCCCCGGCCCCAGGCGGCGGCCCAGGTCGTCTCGATCAGTTCGCGGCGGGCGTTACTGTCCGGCATCGGCCTTCTCCTTCTGTTCTTTCTTCCGGTCCGCGCCCGGCTGGGCGGCGAGGTCCGCGCTCAGTTCCTTCCGGAAGGACACCGCCACTCCGGCGATGACCACGAGGAACGGCAGGGACGTGACGATGACGGTGTTCTGGAGGCCGTTCAGTCCGCCGGCGAGCAGCAGGGCGACGGCGGTGACGCCGGTGATGACGCCCCACAGGACGAGGACGGAACGGCGCGGGGTGAGGGATCCGCCGGAGGTCATCATGCTCAGCACATAGGTGTTGGAGTCCGCGCTGGTGACGAAGAAGATCACCACCAGCAGGACGGCCACGGCCGAGGTGAGACCGGCCAGCGGGAAGTGGTCGAGGGTGGCGAAGAACGCCGTGTTGAGGTCGGCGGCGGTCTGCTGGGCGATGTCGCCGCCCCGGTACAGGTCGACGTGGATGGCCGTGCCGCCGAAGACCGTGAACCAGGTGAAGAACGCCGCGCTCGGGACGACCAGGACGCCCGAGATGAAGCCCCGGATGGTACGGCCGCGCGAGATGCGGGCCAGGAAGATCCCGACGAAGGCGCCCCAGGAGACCCACCAGGCGAGCATGAAGTAGGTCCACAGCTGCATCCACTCCAGCCCGCCGAACGCGGTGCCCTGGAGGCTCATCCGGAAGAAGTCGGTGGCCCACAGGCCCAGGGACTCGGTGTAGAGGTTGGCGACGAAGGCCGCGGGTCCCACGATCAGCATGAAGGCGACGAACACGATCGCGAGGACCGTGCTGAGCTGGCTCAGGTACTTGATGCCCTTGCTGATCCCGGTCACCGCGGAGAGGGTGAACAGGGAGGTCAGGGCGGCCACGATGAGGACCTGGCTCACCGAGTTGACCGGGACGCCGAACAGGCTGCCGAGGCCGTTGTTGAGCTGAAGGGCGCCCAGGCCCAGGGACGTCGTGGTGCCGAAGAGGGTGGAGAAGACGGCCAGGACGTCGATGGTCTTGCCGATCGGGCCGTTCACGCGGTCGCCGAGCAGCGGCACGAACAGCTGGCTGACCAGGGCGCGGCGGCCCTTGCGGTGCGTGGCGTAGGCGATGGCGAGGCCGAAGACGGCGAAGACCGCCCAGGCGTGCAGGCCCCAGTCGAAGTAGGAGTACTGGAGCGCGCGTGCCGCCGCCTCCGGGGTGTGCGGTTCGGCCAGGCCGTGCGGTGGGTTCGCGAAGTGCGAGATGGGTTCGGCGACGCCGTAGGAGATCAGTCCGATGCCCATGACGGCGGCCAGCAGCATGGCCAGCCAGGTGGCCGTCGAGAACTCGGGGCGGTCGGTGTCCTTGCCGAGCCGGATCGCGCCGGCCGGGCTGAAGGCGAGGAATACCAGGAAGATCAGGATGGCGAGGGTGACGACCAGATAGGTCCAGCCGAAGGTCTCCGTGACCCAGCCCAGCGAGGTGGAGGTGACGGTGTTGAGGTTCTCGGTGAAGAGCACGGCCCAGGCGACGAAGACCACCGAGATGCCGATGGAGGTCCAGAAGACGGACCCGAGCCGGCCGAGCCCGCCGCGTTCCGGGGCGGGCCCGGCATCGCTCCCCGACGGTTCCACGGGTGGCGTCTCCGCACCCGTCCGAAGGTGACTGGACATGGGGCTCCTTGCGTCCGCAGGGTCGACAGCTTCGTCGCTGGCATGCAAGAAGCAGTAATGCATGTCACCCCTCACGGGTCAAGAGATCGGACCAAAAGAATCGGAGACGAGCTGTCAGATCGGCGAAACCCCTGCTAGTGCTCGGGTACCGGCGGTATGGGGCGAGCTGGATCCGTCCCGGACCAGTCCCTCGGGCTCAGCTCTTGACCGGGCCAAGACGGATGCCTATCGTCCTGTGGCATGCAAGAGCGCATTCCGGTTCGCCCGGATCACTCCCTCGGTCTCCGCAAGCTCGTGCTCTACCGCGACGTGGTCGTCACGGAGGCCGGCCACCCCCCGGCCCGGCCCGCCCGGCGGGCCAGCGTCGCCGCCGTCCTCACCAACCCCTGGCTGCACAGCGGACCCGCGGCCGACCTGTCCGAGGCCCAGGCCCGGATCGCCCCGGTCCTCGCCACCCTGCTCACCGACCGGCTCATCGCCGCACTGGGCCCGGTGGAGGAGATCGAGGCGTTCGGCAAGGCCGCCGTGGTCGGCACCGGCGGCGAGATCGAGCACGCCGGAGCGCTCATCCACACGCCCTACTTCGGCAACCTGGTCCGGGAGTTCCTGGCCGGCGAATCGATCATCTGCTTCGCCGACACCCGCGCCGACGCGGGCGAGACCCTGACCGTCCCCCTGTGGCACAAGACCCACGCGGCGACCCGCAGCCACTACCAGACCATCAGCGCCCGGGTGCCCGACGCCCCGCGCGCCGACGAGATCGTCGTCATCGCCGCCGCGTCCACCGGACCCCGGCCGCACCCCCGCATCGGGGACCGCACCACCGACCGCACCGTCACCGCCGCAAGCCTGGAGGCCACCCCGTCATGAACGTCCGCAAGATCGTGACCGTCGTCGAGGAGATCCGCACCGAAGGCGGCCGGGAGGTCGCCACCCCGGCCCGGATCGCCGTCACCGCCGCCGTCATCGCCAACCCCTGGGCCGGCCAGGGCTTCGTCGAGGACCTGGCCCCCGGCATCGACGCCCACGCCTCCGACCTCGGGGCCCTGCTCGCCCCCGCCGTCCTCGAAGCGCTCGGCGCGCCCGCCGAGGCGTACGGCAAGGCCGCCATCGTCGGCCTCGACGGCGAGATCGAACACGGCTCCGCGCTGATCCACACCCTCAAGTTCGGCGACCACTTCCGCAAGGCCGCCGACGCCACCACCCTGCTGCCCGCCGTGGAGAAGCGCGGACCCGCCGGTGTCCTCTTCGACATCCCGCTCAAGCACATCACCGACGCCACCATCCGCTCCCACCACCAGAGCATCGAGGTCCGCATCACCGACGCCCCCCACCCCGGCGAGATCGTCGTCGCCCTCGCCGCCGCCGCCCAGGGACGCCCCCAGCAGCGGCTGGCCCCGCTCGCGACCGAACAGTAGAGACGACATGAGCAAACCGACGCTGGTGCTGCTGCACGGCGTCGGGCTCGACCACACCATGTGGGAGCCCGCCGCCGTGCTCCTGAACGACCGCTTCACCGTCCTCGCCCCCGACCTGCCCGGCCACGGCACCCGCCCGCCGGTCCCGGACGGGATCACCCTCGCCGGACTGGCCGACGACATCGCCGCCACCGTCCCGGCGGGCGCCCACCTCGTCGGCTTCTCGCTCGGCGCGCTGATCGCCCAGTACGTGGCGCTCCACCACCCCGGCCGGGCCGCGACCCTCACCTCCGTCAGCTCGGTGTGCCGCCGCACCCCGCGGGAACGGGCCGCCGTCCTCGCCCGGCTGCGCACCGCGGAGAGCGATGTCGCCGCGAGCGCCGCCGCCTCCCTGGAACGCTGGTACGCGGGCACCGGCGTCGGCCCCGACCTGGTGGCCCGCACCGAGGCCACCCTGCTGGCCAACGACCCCGGCTCCTTCCTCGCCTGCTACCGGGTCTTCGCCACCGCCGACGCCGAACTCGCCCCGCACCTGGGCGAGATCACCACCCCGGCGCTGGCCCTCACCGGCGCGGACGACCCCGGCTCCACCCCCGCCATGACCCACCGGCTCGCCGCCGCGCTGCCCGACTGCCGCGCGGTCGTCATCCCCCACGCCCGGCACATGCTGCCCGTCCAGTGCCCCGAGGCGTTCGCCGACGCCCTGACCCACTTCATCGGAGAGCGCGCCCATGCCTGAACTCACCACCCTCCAGCACTTCATCGGCGGAGAACCCACCGCACCCGCCTCGGGGGAGTACTTCGACAGCAGCAACCCGGCCACCCGCCAACCCCTCTACCGGGCAGCGCGCGGCAACGCCACCGACATCGACCGCGCCGTCGCCGCCGCGACCGCCGCCTTCGAGGACCCGCGCTGGCGCGACCTCAGCCAGACCCGGCGCGGCCACCTGCTGCGCCGGCTCGGCGACCTGATCGCCGAACACGCCGAGGAACTGGCCCGGACGGAGACCCTCGACAACGGCAAGCTGCTGCGCGAGATGCGCGGCCAGCTCGCCACCCTCCCCGAGTACTACCACTACTACGCCGGACTCGCCGACAAGATCCACGGCGACGTCATCCCCACCTCCGACCGCCGGGTGCTCAACTACACCGCCCGCGAACCGCTGGGCGTCGTCGGCGCCATCACCCCGTGGAACTCGCCGCTCACCCTCACCAGCAGCAAACTGGCCCCCGCGCTGTGCGCGGGCAACACGGTGGTCGTCAAGCCCTCCGAATACACCTCGGCCAGCGTGCTCCGGCTCGCCGAACTCGCCCTCGAAGCCGGTTTCCCGCCGGGCGCGGTGAACGTCGTCACCGGCTTCGGCGCCGAGGCCGGGCAGCCGCTGGTCGACCACTCGGGCCT
Organism: Streptomyces sp. NPDC059853; assembly: GCF_042731495.1. Lineage (NCBI taxonomy): Bacteria > Bacillati > Actinomycetota > Actinomycetes > Kitasatosporales > Streptomycetaceae > Streptomyces > Streptomyces sp. NPDC059853. The sequence goes on along the minus strand of NZ_JBHWJL010000082.1, from coordinate 13,513 downwards.
GGCGAAGATCTCCTTCACCGGCAGCACCGCCACCGGATCGCGGATCGCCTCCGCCACCGCCGGGCGCTTCATCGGCTCCACCCTCGAACTCGGCGGCAAATCCCCCAACATCGTCTTCGAGGACGCCAACATCGCCAACGCCGCCATGGGCGTGGTGGCCGGCATCTTCGCCGCCGCCGGACAGACCTGCATCGCCGGCAGCCGCGTCCTCGTCCACCGCTCCGTCCACGACGAACTGCTGGAACGCGTCACCGCCCGCGCCCGCGCCATCCGCATCGGCGACCCGCTGGAGGAGACCACCGAACTCGGCCCCCTCGCCTTCGCCGACCAGCGGGACAAGGTGGCCGGCTACGTGGACCTGGGCCGGAAGGAAGGCGCCCGGGTGCTCACCGGCGGACGCGCCACCGACGGCGGCGGCCTCGGCGGCTATTTCTACGAACCCACCGTCCTCGTGGACGTCGACAACAGCATGCGGGTGGTGCGCGAGGAGATCTTCGGCCCCGTACTCGCCGTCCTGCCCTTCGACACCGAGGAGGAGGCCGTCCGGATCGCCAACGACACCGAGTACGGCCTGGCCGCCGGGGTCTGGACCACCAGCCTCTCCCGCGCCCACCGGATGGCCGACCGCCTGGAGGCCGGCACGGTCTGGGTCAACACCTACCGGGCCATGTCCCCCATGTCCCCCCGGCAGGGCTTCAAGACCAGCGGCGTCGGCGTCGAACACGGCACCGAGACCATCAAGGAGTACACCCGGCTCAAGAGCGTGTGGATCAACACCGGCGAGGAGCCGGTCGCCGACCCGTTCACGATGCGGAGCTGACCGTGCCCCAGGTCACCGTCACCCTCGCCGAGGGCCGCACCCCCGAACAGCTGCGCGCCCTGATGCACGAGGTGCACGGCGCGGTGCTGCGCACCACCGGCACCCGGCCCGAGTACATCCGGGTCGTCGTGCACGAAGTCCCCCGTACGCACTGGGCCACCGGTGACGTCACCCTCACCGAGCTGGACGCCGCCGGACGGGACCCGGCCGGGCCAGCGGAAAAGGAGCAGTGATGAGGTTCTCGTTGTTCGTCCACATGGAACGCCAGGACGAAAAGGTCAGCCACCGGGAGCAGTTCGAAAGCCTCGCCGAACTGGCACTGCTGGCGGAGGCCGGCGGCTTCGGCACCGTGTGGATCGGGGAACACCACGCGATGGAGTACACCATCTCCCCGAGCCCGATGCCGCTCCTCGCCTACCTCGCGGCCAGGACCACCACCATCCGGCTGGGCGCAGGCACCATCATCGCGCCCTTCTGGCACCCCATCCGGGCCGCGGGCGAGTGCGCGCTGCTCGATGTCATCAGCAACGGCCGCATGGAGGTCGGACTCGCCCGCGGCGCCTACCAGTTCGAATTCGACCGGCTGGCGGACGGGCTCTCCGCCCGGGACGGCGGCAGGCATCTGCGCGAACTCGTGCCCGCCGTCCGCGCCCTGTGGCAGGGCGACTACGCCCACGACGGCGAGATCTGGCGGTTCCCCACGGCGACCAGCGTGCCCAAGCCGGTGCAGCAGCCCACCCCGCCCATGTGGATCGCCGCCCGCGACCCCGACTCGCACGACTTCGCGGTGGCCCAGGGCTGCAACGTCATGGTCACCCCGCTGATGAAGGGCGACGAGGAAGTCGTCGCGCTCAAGGGCAAGTTCGACACGGCGGTGGCCAACCACCCCGAGGTGCCGCGCCCCGAGCTGATGGTGCTGCGGCACACCCACGTGCACGCCGCCGACGACCCGGACGGCTGGCGTCCGGCGGCCGAGGCGATCAACCGCTTCTACCGCACCTTCGACGCCTGGTTCGGCAACAGCACCACCCCGGAGAACGGCTTCCTGGCACCCAGCCCCGAGGCGAAGTTCGCCGACCGGCCCGAGTTCGCCCCCGAGGCGCTGCGCACCACGGCGATGATCGGCACCCCGGCCGAGGTCATCGAACGGCTGCGGGCCTACGAGGAACTGGGGGTCGACGAGTACAGCTTCTGGATCGACACCGGACTGTCCCACGAGGAGAAGCGCGCCTCGCTGGAACGGTTCATCGAGGAGGTCGTCCCGGCCTTCCGGTGAGCCGCGACGGGGCGGCGGGCCCCGCCCCGGTCGCCCGGCGGCCGGGGCGGGGCGCGATCGGGCACCGGGCGGCGGCCCCGCGCGCCCGGGTCGTCCGGGATCATCCGCGTCCCCCGACGGCTTCCGCGGCCTCCACCGCGGCACGGACGAAGGAAGCGACCAATCGGCGGCGGTCCTCCTGGGACCACGCGAGGACCAGCCGGCTGCGGGGAGCGTCGGCCACCGGGCGGTAGACGAGGTCCGGGTGCGGGGGCTGGGCCAGTGAGCGGGGCAGGACGGCCACCGTGCGTCCCAGTCTGATCATGTGCAGGACTTCGGCCGCGTCCTTGACCTCGGGGCCCGGACCGCCCCCGGGCACTCCCAACATCCAGCTCACGCCCTTCCAGCGCGGAAACCTCTCCTGGGCCAGGTCGGCGAGGGTGACCTCCGGACGAGAGGCCAGCCGGTGGCCGGGCGGCAGGATCGCGACACGTTCCTCGACCAGCAGGGTCTCGTGGTCCAGGCCCGTCATGTCGTCGAACGGGGCGTACAGCAGGGCGACATCGGCGCGGCCGTCGCGGACGTGATCGGCGCGGTCGGTGGCTCCGCCGAAGAGGATGTCCACCTGGCGGGCGTCGGGCTGTGCGGCGTAGGCGGCCAGGATGCCGGACAGCAGGTTCGCGTCACCGCCGGGCTTGATCACCAGGCGCAGCCGGGCTCGCTGATCGCCGGCCTGCCGGGCCTTCCCGGCGGCGGCGCTGACGGCGTTGAGCGCGTGCCGGCCGTGGTGCAGGAGCGCCTCCCCGGCGGGGGTGAGGGCGACGTGCCTGCTGGAGCGTTCCAGGAGTGGCACTCCGAGCCGCGATTCCAGGCGCCGGACCGCCTTGGACAGGGCCGGCTGAGCGATCCGCAGGCCGGCCGCGGCACGACCGAAGTGCAGTTCCTCGGCCACCGCGACGAAGTACTCCAGCTCACGGGTCTCCAGCTCCGCCATGCCGGAATGCTACCGCCGCATCCATTCCCCACAGGCATGGAAGGAGAACGGACAGATCTTGGACGGAACGGAAAAACGCCTGTTCCCTGGAGGCATGATGCACCACACGATGATCGTCGCCTTCGACAACCCCATTCCCGCCAGTGAGCTGGACCAGTACCTGACGGAGTTCGAGGAGCTCATGACGGGATCCGGTCTGGTCGAGTCGGTCGCCACGCGGCACCACGTCCGCGTCCCGGGCGACGACCACGCCCCGGTGGCCGTCGCCAGCGCCATCCTGCAACTGCGGCTGACCGACCTCGACGCCCTGAACGCGATCTTCACCCTGCCCGGAGCCGCCGACCTCATCAAGCGCTGGCAGGGCCGCCACCCGTACAAGGCGGTCTGGGCCAACCACGAACCGCTGACGTGAAACGGCCCCCGAGGCCCGGGCGGGAGGTGCCGGACACGGCCCAGGGGCCGGGAGCGCCGGTCAGCGGCTGGGGCCGGTGACCTCCTGGGTGCCCAGCACGGAGAGCAGGTCGAGGAGATCGCCGCTGTCGGTGCCGACCGCCGGGGTGAACCACAGCAGCCGTTGCCGGCCGTCCTCGCTGAACAGGTTGAGGCAGTTGACCTCGACCAGGCCGAGGCCGGAATGGTTGATCCGCTTGTGGTCGTCCCGCCGGACGGCCACGTCGTGATCGGCCCACAGGGCGGCGAACTCCGCGGAGACATCGAGGAGCGTGCTGATCATCGAGCCCACCTCCGGGTCCCGGGCGTCCCGCCGGGCGGCGGCCGCCCGCAGATCGGCGACCAGGATCCGGGACTGGCCGGCGTGATCGGCCTCCGGATACAGCGCCCGGGTCCCGGGCTCGGTGAACCACCGGTGGATGAAGCTGGCCCGGGCACCCCGGAAACCGGAGTGGTCCCCGAGCAGCGCCACCGCCAGCGGGTTCTGCACCAGGGTGACGTGCAGGTCGGTGATGACCTGCGCGGGCGTGGAGGCCAGCCGCCCGAGCAGGTCGAGCATGCCGGGAGGGACGTGCGAGGCGGACCCGCCGTGCGCGGGCACCGGGCGGTCGGCCAGGTGATACAGGTAGTCGCGCTCGTCGGCGGACAGCCGCAGGGCCCGCGCCAGGGCGGCGATCATCTGCTCCGAGGGCTGGGACCCGGCGCCGCGTTCGAGTTCGTTGTAGTAGTCCACCGACGCACCGGCGAGCTGGGCCACCTCGTCCCGCCGCAGCCCCGGGACCCGGCGGCGCGGCCCGTGCGGAAGCCCCACATCGGCCGGCCGGATGCGTTCGCGCCGCGAGCGCAGGAACGCCCCCAGCTCGGTGTGTCGCACAGAACCCATGCCGTCCATTGTGCGTCCGTCCCCGCCCGGCGACACAGGGGATGACATCCCCTGGTTCCGCCTGCCGGGGCGGCGCATCGTGGACGGCATGACACCGCACCACACCGCACCCCCTTCTTCTCCGCCGACCGCACGGGTCGCGGTCGTCACCGGCGGATCGCGCGGCATCGGCCGCGCGGTCTCCGCCCGGCTCGCCCGGGACGGCCTGGCCGTCGTGGTGAACTACGCGAACGACGCCCCGGCCGCCGAGGAGACGGTGTCGGCCATCACCACCGCCGGAGGACGGGCGATCGGCGTGCGGGCGGACATCGCGGACGAGGACGCGATCGCCGCGTTGTTCGACCGGGCGGAACAGGAGTTCGGCGGCGTGGACGCCGTGGTCAACTGCGCCGGGCGGCTCGCCCTGTCGCCGATCGCCGACCTCGACCTGAAGGTGCTCGACGCCCTGCACCGCACCAACATCCGCGGCGCCTTCGTCGTCGCCCAGCAGGCCGCCAGGCGGCTGCGCCCGGGCGGCTCGTTCGTGGGCTTCTCGACCTCCGTGGTCGGCACCCGGTTCCCCGCCTACGGCGCGTACGCGGCGAGCAAGGCCGCCGTCGAATCGCTCACCCTCATCCTGGCCCGGGAACTGCGCGGCCGGGACGTCACCGTGAACACCGTCGCCCCCGGCCCCACCGCCACGGACCTGTTCCTCGACGGCAAGACAGCCGAGGAGATCGACCGGCTCGCGAAGAGCCCGCCCCTGGAGCGGCTGGGCACCCCCGAGGACATCGCCGAGGTGGTCGCCTTCCTCACCGGCCCGGCGGGGCGCTGGGTGAACGGCCAGGTCCTGCGGGCCAACGGAGGGATGGTGTAGCGCACGACCGAGCCCACCCGAGACCGGAACAGCACCTCTCAAGGAGAAACCGTCATGCCTTTCGCCCACTTCAAGGTCCCGGCCGGCACCGTCACCGCCGAGGACAAGAAGAAGATCATCGAGCGCACCACGGAACTGTACGCGGAGATCTACGGAGAGCGGGCCCGCCCCACCACCGTCGTCCTGGTCGACGAGGTCGCCGACGGCGGCTGGGGCGTCGCGGGCCACGTGCTCACCGCCGCCCAGCTCACCGCGGACGCCTGAGCCCGGGGGAGACGTCCGCGTCGCCGGGCCGCGGCATCACGACGTACCCGCCCCGGCGGCGCACCCGGCGGCACGGCGGATCGCCTCCCGCGGATAGGGCGTCTCCCGGCTCTCCTCCTGGAACGCCCGGATGAAGTCCCACATCACCAGGGTGAGCGGCGCGTACCGGGCGACGATCGCGGCGACCGCCTCCGGCATCCCCGCCGGCCGCTGTCCGGCGGCGCACGCGCGCACCAGCGCGTAGCGCCGGTCCCAGCCGACCCCCGTCCCGTACCGGGCGGTGATCAGCCAGTGCACCAGGCAGGAGGCGGCGTAGTCGCGGTCGTGGGTCAGATTGCGGTCGTGGAAGGCGGCCTCCTCCGGGGAGAGGTCGAAACGGGAGGAGAGCGCGAGGCCGTAGTCCGCGACGTACAGACGGCTGCCGTCGGTGAGGATGTTCCGGAAGTGGCCGTCGAGGTGCAGCAGACCCCGCGCGGCCATGAACGCGGCGGCCGACTGGAGTTGCCCGTCCACCAGGGCGCAGGCGCGCGCGGCCGCCTCGTCCCCGGCACCGATCCGCTCGCCCAGCCAGTCGTGCAGGTTCTGCGGGATGTACTCCAGGAACAGCGTCAGGCGCGCCGGGGACTGCCGGAGGGCCTCGATCCGGCGGCGTACCCCGGAGCGTCCTCCCCAGTAGGCGACGGCCCGCTCCACATCGGCCAGTTCCCCGGGCAGCGGCCCGCCGGGTCCGGGGAGCACCCGCCAGTGGTACATCAGCGGGAAACCCTCGTGCTCCCCGGCGATCACCCAGTTCGTGGTCATGGTGTGCGCGGCCAGCTCCCGCCAGGCACCGGATCCCGGGCCGCCGAGGGCGCCGAACCCGTACTGGCAGAAGGCGGGCACACCGAACAGGTTCGCCGTGGACTGCCGGTTCTCCGGCCGCAACTCCAGCTCGGTCAGCGGCACCTGCTTGACGAACACCGGGGTGCCCCCGACCTCCAGCAGGGCGGTGGTCCCCCCAATACCGGAACCGACCGGCGTGGCCCCGTCCACGAGCGTGCCCAGCTCACGATCACCGCACAGCGCGAGCGCCGTGGCCACCCCACCGTGGGCGGCCAGCCGGGCACCGCGGGACATGTCGGGGCGCTGCATCCGGGCCTCCACCCTGCCGGGAAACACGAAGACCCCAGCTGAGCCGGGGTCTTGCCTGGTGTCCGAGAAGGAGGTGAACTCTTGTCTCGGACAGTCGCCCTTCGAGGCTCCGACCTGCGACAACAGCGCCTCGAAGGACAACGGGCCGCCCAGGCTACCGCACCCCGTTCCCGGTGTCCCCGGCTGTTCCGGACCGCTCCCGGTCACGACGGATCAGCTGGAGTACGCCGGAGGCGGGACCGGTCGTTCCGCCCGCTACTCGGCTTCCAGGACGAAGAACAGGAAGGACAGGAAGCGCGGCATGGCCGCCATGGCCTCGGGAAACTGTTCGTGTGCGGCGGGATCGGGATCCGGCTCGCTGATGACCGAGATCCGGAAACCGGCCCCGGTGAGAGCCTCGATCGTCGCGTGCAGCGGCCTGTGCCAGCGAGTCACCAGGGCGGTCTGGTCGCCTATGGTCCACTCCGTGGTCCACGGGGTGGTGCCGAAGTAGTCGCACTCGGCTTCGCGGCCGGCCTCGCGGTGTATGAGGTTGACGGCGAAGGGATGGTCGACGGAAGCGATCAGCCGGCCGCCGGGCTTGAGCACGCGGCGCAGCTCGGCCAGAGCGGGCCCCCAGTCCTCCAGGTAGTGCAGCACCAGGGACGCGACGACGTCGTCGAACGTGTCATCAGGGTAAGGAAGCGGGCCGCCCAGGTCCGTCACCCGCAGGTCCGCGCCGTCGCCGAGCCGCTGCCGGGCCAGCTCCAGCATCCCGGCGCTTGAGTCGAAGCCACTCACCTGGGCCCCACGGTCGCGCAGCGCGGCAAACAGGAGCCCCGATCCGCAGCCGGCGTCGAGGATCCGCCGCCCGGCCACGTCTCCGGCGAGGGCCAGCATCGCGGGACGCTCGTAGTAGGCATTGACCAGGTTGGTTTCGTTCACGGCCGTGTAGGCCTTGGCGAAGCTGTCGTAGTCGTTGACCTTCGGCGGGTCCACACCCACCGCGGACGGCGGGGCCAGCCTGACGGACATCACGTGCTTCTGGCGCTCACTGGAGATCATGGAGGGAAGACGTGTGCGGCACCACGGCGGTTCCTGCCCGCGGCCGGTGCCGGCACACCTCACCCGCACCGCGAGGCCCCACCCCCCGCCAACACGCAGAACCCCTGTCCCCGGGACATCCCGGGAGCAGGGGTTCTGTGCATCCGCATGGGGCGGTTACGTGAACCGCCTGCGTGTCCGAGGGGGGACTTGAACCCCCACGCCCATAAGAGGGCACTAGCACCTCAAGCTAGCGCGTCTGCCATTCCGCCACCCGGACAGGGTGTGTCGCTGTGACTGAGGGAAACCATAGCAAAGTCCCGGCCTTGGTGATCTCCCGGGGGCGTGGGAGAGGATGGGGGGATTCCATCGTGTAAGGAGCGCAGCGTGAGCGAGTCGGACACCGGCGGGCGGCAGCGGGCCGAGCAGGAGGTCGTGGATCTGTGCCGCGACCTGATCCGTATCGACACCAGCAACTACGGCGATCACTCCGGGCCGGGGGAGCGTGTTGCCGCCGAGTTCGTGGCCGGGCAGCTGGCCGAGGTGGGACTCGACCCGCAGATCATCGAATCGCACCCGGGGCGGGCCTCCGTGGTGGCGCGGATCGAGGGCGAGAACCCGTCCCGGCCCGCGCTGCTCATCCACGGTCACACCGATGTGGTGCCCGCCAACGCCGAGGACTGGACGCACCATCCGTTCTCCGGCGAGATCGCCGACGGCTGCGTGTGGGGGCGCGGCGCGGTCGACATGAAGGACATGGACGCCATGACCCTGGCGGTGGTCAGGGAGCGGATGCGCAGTGGCCGCAAGCCGCCCCGGGACATCGTGCTGGCCTTCCTCGCCGACGAGGAGGCCGGGGGCGTGTACGGGGCGCGGCATCTGGTGGACAACCACCGGGATCTGTTCGACGGCGTGACCGAGGCGATCGGTGAGGTCGGCGGGTTCTCGTTCACCGTGAACGAGCAACTGCGGCTGTATCTGGTGGAGACGGCGCAGAAGGGCATCCACTGGATGCGGCTGACCGTGGACGGCACCGCCGGGCACGGCTCGATGACCAACAACGACAACGCCATCACCGAACTGTGCGAGGCGGTCGGGCGGCTGGGCCGGCACAGGTTCCCGGTGCGGGTGACCAAGACGGTGCGGTCCTTCCTGGACGAGCTGTCGGACGCGCTGGGCACCGAACTCGACCCGGAGAACATGGAGGAGACCCTCGCCAAGCTGGGCGGCATCGCCAAGATCATCGGGGCGACTCTCCAGAACACCGCCGCCCCCACCCAACTGGGCGCCGGCTACAAGGTGAACGTGATCCCCGGTCAGGCCACCGCCCACGTGGACGGGCGCTTTCTCCCCGGCTACGAGGAGGAGTTCCTGGCCGATCTGGACCGGATCCTGGGGCCACGCGTCAAGCGGGAGGACGTGCACGCCGACAAGGCGGTGGAAACGTCCTTCGACGGCGCGCTGGTGGACGCCATGCAGACCGCGCTGCGCGCGCACGACCCGATCGCGCGGGCGGTGCCGTACATGCTCTCCGGCGGGACGGACGCCAAGTCCTTCGACGATCTGGGCATCCGCTGCTTCGGGTTCGCGCCGCTGAAGCTGCCCCCGGAGCTGGACTTCGCCGGGATGTTCCACGGAGTGGACGAGCGGGTGCCGGTGGAGGGGCTGCAGTTCGGGGTGCGGGTCCTGGACCGTTTCCTCGATGAATGCTGACCGCTCGCGTGTGCGATGTTACTCGGGATGGGTGAATATCCCTTAAGCCTCGTAGCCTTGTTCTCGCCTCCTCGTTACTCGTGATGCGGGCCTGCTGGGCCGGCATTGTCTACAAGGAGGAAGCATGATCAAGAAGGTCGTCGCCACCGCGGCCGCCACCGGCAGCCTGGTGCTCGCGGGTGCGGGCATGGCCGTCGCCAGCTCGGGCGCCCAGGGTGCGGCCGTGGGTTCCCCCGGTGTCATCTCCGGCAACGTGGTGCAGGTTCCGGTTCACATCCCGATCAACGTCTGCGGCAACACCGTTTCCGTGATCGGTCTGCTGAACCCCACCTTCGGCAACACCTGCATCGCCAAGTGACATTCGGCCCCCACACCATGAGGGCTTGACTCCAGGCGGTCCCGGAGCGCGAACGGCGCTCCGGGGCCGTCGGGGTCTCTACGCAGGGCGCGGGAAGCCCTCAGCCCCCACCCCGCGCCTCCATGTTGGAACAAGGCAGGGGAAACACCATGCGACAGGTCACCAGGAAGGGCCTGCTCTCCGTAGCCGCCGCCGGCGGGATGCTGGCCATGGCGGGCGGAACGGCACACGCCGACGCCGACGCCCACGGCAGTGCCGTCAACTCACCCGGCGTGGCCTCGGGCAACACCGTTCAGGTGCCGATCAATGTGCCGGTCAACGTCTGCGGCAACACGATCAATGTGATCGGCGTTCTGAACCCCGCCTTCGGGAACACCTGCCACAGCGGCACTCCCGGTGGCGGACAGCACGACCCCGGCCATGAGGCCGGGCAGGGCGGGGCCCAGGCGGAGGGCGGCGCCGTCGACTCGCCCGGCGTCGGCTCCGGCAACAACATCCAGGCCCCGATCGACATCCCGGTCAACGCCTGCGGCAACGGCGTGGACGTCGTCGGCGTGCTGAACCCCGTCTTCGGCAACGAGTGCTACACCGAGCAGCCGCAGATCGAGCACCCCGAGGAGCCGGGCAGCCCCGGTGAGCCCGAGCAGCCCGAGCCCGAGGAGCCGGGCGGCTCCGGTGGCTCCGGCGGTCCCGGCGGGTCGGGCGGCTCCGGCGGCGGCGACTCCGAGGAGCCCGAGGCTCCCGGTGGCTCCGGCGGTTCCGGCTCCGGCGGCGCCGGTGGTTCCGGTGGCGGCGACGTGGAGACCCCGGTCGGGGAGGAGCCCGGTAACGAGCCCTCCGAGCAGCTGGGTGGCGGCGAGCTGGCCGAGACGGGCAGCAGCGGCCCGGGCCTGGGCGTCATGCTTCCCCTCGGCGCCGGTCTGATGATCGGCGGCGTGGTGCTGTACCGGCGCGGCCGGGCGGCACAGCTGTCCTCACGATCGGCTTTCCCCCCGGGGCCCCGCCCACGCGCGGGGCCCCTGCGTGCTCCTGGGCGGCTACCAGGTGGGGCGCAGCTGACGGATGATCCGCCGTCTCAGCCGCACCCGGCGGCTTCCGTCCGGGTACAGCCGCAGCCGGGCCAGTTCCCACTGCCCGTACTCGGCCTGGTCGGTCAGGAGGCGGGTGGCCGCGGCGCGGGAGACCCCGCGCGGGACATACACATCACGAAACTCATATTCCGGCATCGAATCCATTGTGCGTCCAGGGCCCCGATGCCGATACCGTCTGCAGCATGTCTGATGCTGTGCAGCCGACCGCTGCCGAAGTCCGCGCCGCCGCCGACGCGCTCAAGAACGCGATCGACCGGCACCTGGAAGCCATTGAACGGCGCGCCACCGGACAGGGCGCCGACACCGACGCGGAAGCCCAGGTGTACACCGCGTTCAATGAGATGGCCGCCGCCGGTGAGGTGTACGACGAGCTGCTGTACGACGTCTACGACGAGGTGACGCCCTTCGAGGTCCCCGCCACCGAGGGTGGCACCGGGTACGCCGGACCGGAACGCCCCGAATATCTGAGCGTTTTCATGCGCCGCGACTATGTCGTGGTCGATCCCCGGCGACTGCGCGGCCAGGCACAGCGCGTCACCGAGCTCGACCCGGAGACCAGCGGTGCCGAGGCCGCCGGGGCGCACGAGGCGGCCGGCGGCAGCCTGCACGCCGCGCTCGGGGTGATCTTCGGCGAGTTCGACCCGGACGAGATCGCGACCCGGCACAAGGAGTTCGGCCTGGAGGAGGGGGACGCCACGCTGTGGGTGGCCGCCGCCGACGAGCCGGTGGAGCCGGGGGAGTGGCTGGCGGCGCCGTTCGACGCGGTCGACGCCGAGCGGGTGATCTGCCGCTTCGACATCAGCGACGCCTTCGACGAGGAGGACCTGGGCCCCGTGCGCTGAGCGCACGGGGCCGCCGGCCGCGCGCCCCTCAGCCGCCGGGCACCGGCTGGGGGCGCAGCAGCGCGGCCAGCCGGGTGCCGCGCGCCCCCGCCGGGGGCTCGGCGACCGCGCGGGCCAGCGCGGGCCCGGCGCCCTGCACCACGGACAGATGCCGCTCGGCCCGGCTGAAGGCGGTGTAGATCCAGGAACGGTCGAGGGCCGCCACCGCGTCCCCGGGCAGCACGGTGACCACGGCCGGCCAGCGGGCCCCGGCCGCCTGGTGCGCGGTGATCGCCCAGCCGTGCCGTACCGACCGCGCCACCTGGTCCCGGGGCACGGTGACGGGCCCGTCGGGACAGGTCAGCCGCAGCCCCTCGGCGTCCGCCCCGGCCACGGTGGCCGGCCGGGTGTGGCCGGGCGCGGGGGAGTACGCCACCCGGTCGCCCGGATCGAAGCCGGCGAACCGCCCCGGGCCCGGGTTCAGCCGCTCCTTGAGGGCCGCGTTCAGCACCCGGGTGCCCGCCGCGCCGCCGTGCCCCACCGTGATGACCCGCACCTCGGCGGTCGGCACCCCCACCGCGCGCGGGATGGAGTCGGTGACCAGCTGGACCGTACGGTGCACCGCCTCGCCGGCGTCGGCGGCCGGCACGATCACCACTTCCTTGCCGGGCGCGTCGACCTGGTACAGCTCGCCGATCGCGATCCCCGAGACCAGCTCGCCCACCGGGCCCTCGTCCGGGGTGCGGGAGGTGATGTGCGGAACGGTGCCGCAGGCCAGCACGTCGGCCAGCACCTGCCCGGGGCCGGCGGCGCCCAGCACCGCCGGATCGCCGCTGAGCACCAGCCGGGCGCCGTCCGGCAGCGACTCCACCAGGGTGGCCGCCGTCTCCACCGTCAGCTGCGGGGCGTCCAGCACGGCCAGCAGGTCCAGTTCCAGGGCGCCCTCCGCGTCCCGCTCGGGGCCCTCGGTGCCGATGAGCAGCCCAGCCACCGTGACCGCCGCGTCCGTCCCGTCCTCCGGGAGCAGCCGGGCCAGCCGCTCCCGGCCGTCCGGGCCGTGCGCCGCCGCGTAGGCCCGCAGTCCCAGGGCCCGGGCCGCCGCCACCAGCGCGGCCGGCTCGGCGCGCGCCGCCTCGCCCCCGGTGTGCGCCACCACGGTGTGCGCCGCCACGGCCGTGATCAGCTCACCGGCCGAGGGCGTCGGCGCCCCGGCGGCGGCCTCCGCCCAGCCCGGCGCGTCCGGCGCGGCGCCGGAGGGGGCGGAGCCGCCCAGCCGGGCCAGGCCGTCGGCCAGGCTCTCCTCGGCCAGCGCGCAGCGGTCGAGCCCGAAGAGCACCCGCACGGGTGATGTCTCCTCCTCGCCCGCCACCGCCACGGTGTCCTGGAAGACCAGGACCGCGCCCTCCTCGACGGCGGCCCGCAGGGTCTCCTCCGGGTCCGCCACGCCCTGCCCGGCCAGACTCTCGGCCAGCGCCCCCGACTCCAGCGCGGTGTGCCCGGCCAGCGCCGCGCGCTCCAGCAGCCAGCCCGTCAGGGCCACGCCCCGGCGTACGTCCTGCGGGTCGCACGCGGTGCCCAGCAGCGCCCGCGCGAAGCCGTCGGCCTGCCCGGGGAGGATGCCGGGCACCGCCAGCAGCCGCCACGGGTCCTCCGCCAGCTCGGCCGTCGCGCCCTCGCCGAGCGCCGTGGCCACCGGGCCGGCCAGTTCGCCGGGCGCTCCGCCGCGCGCCAGCAGCTCCACCAGCCCCTCCGGCACAGGGGCGGGTGCCCCGCCCGGCGCGGGGGCCCGGGCCTCCGCACGGGCGCGCGGCGGGGCGGCGGGGCGGCGCGGCGCCGGCTCGGGCCGGGTGAAGC
>NZ_JBHWJL010000081.1:0-18955 GCF_042731495.1 Streptomyces sp. NPDC059853 | reverse complement strand
AAGCCGAGGAAGAGAAGTGGCTCAGCCGGACGACCCAGCTGTTGGACGACCTGGAGAAGGTCCGCGCCGAGCGGGAGGACGCGGAGAGCCGGGCCCGGAACCTCACCGAGGACCTGGAGCACCGCAGGGCGTGCGCCGCCGACCTCGAGGCGGAGGTCACGGAGCTGACCCGGCAACTCGCCGACGAGCGGCGCAGGGCGGATGACCTGGTGGCGCAGCTGAAGCAGCTCACCCGGGGGGCCGCCGAGGTGGACCTGGTGGTGCTGCTGCACTTCGGCGCGTACCACAGCGCCCACATCGGTGAGGCTGCTGCGGCGGCGGCTGCTGAGGCGGAGGGTGCGCCGCCCTGGGGTTGGGGGCAGAGCGAGACGTTGCCGCACGCCGAGTACAGCCAGCGGCGGAGCATCCCGTGGCAGCGGGTGCACTACCGGGTCGGGGGTGCCTGATGGCGACGGTGATCGAGCAGCCGGTGAGAGTGCCGACGGCCCCCGCCCGGATCCCCGCTTCGGACACTTCGGCTCCGGCTTCGGGTACTCGCCCGCTGGCTTCGGGTACTCGGGCTGAGGCTTCGGGTACTCGCGTTCCGGCTTCGGGCACTTCGCCCGGGGAGGCCCCGGCGGTCGATCGGCGGGTGATGATCGGGCTCGGGATCGCGTCGGTCGTCGGCGCGGTCGCGATCGGCGCGATCGGCTTCTACCTCTCCTTCGGCAACTTGAGCACGGCCGGGCACGAGGTCTTCGGGTTCCCCGAGAAGGACGCCCGGTTCTTCGCGGCCGGGGTGGACGCGGCGATCCTGACGTGCCTGTTGCTGGATCTGTTCATGGCCGCGCTCCGTACCGGCTGGCCGCTGCTGCGGGTACTCGCGCACGGCATGACGATCGCCTCGGTGTACTTCAACGCCGCCGCGCACGGCGGCGTGATGGAGCACCCGGACAAGGCCCTCGCCCACGGCCTGATGCCGGTCCTGTTCGTCATCGGGGTGGAGGCCGGCCGCCGGATCCTGGTGCAGCAGGCGGCGCTCCCGGCGGACCACGACGTGATCCCCGGTCACCGCTGGCTGCTCGCCCCACGGGCGACGTGGCGGATCTACCGGGCGATGCGGCTCTACAACCGCGGATACGCGCAGGAGATGGAGGAGTCCCGGGAGCGGGCCATTTTCGACGCATGGATGTCATTCAAGGCCGAGCTGGCGAAGAAGGGTGTCCAGGAGGGCAGCGAGGAGGCCCTGGCTCAGCTCCCGGCGAAGCTGCGGAAGCACGGGTTGACCGTGGATGAGGCCCTGGCGCTGCCGGACCGGATGGCCCGCAAGGACCTGGAGCGGCAGCAGGAGGCGCAGGAGCGGGCCCGCCAGCTCCAGCGGGACGCGGAGCGGGCGAAGCACGAGGCGAAGAAGCAGGCGCTGGCCGACCGCCGAGAGATGGTCGACCTGGAGGCCGACCTGGCCGAGGCCGAGGGAGTGGCCGGCGCCCGCACCCGGGGCACGGTCGCTGAGGCCGAAGCGCAGGCCGACGCGCGGGCCCGCGCGGCAGCGGCAGTCCGCGAAGTCGTGGAGTCGGCAGAAGCGCTCGAAGCCAAGGCCCGAGCGGCCGAAGCCGATCGGCGAGCGGCCGAAGCCCAGCGCCGAGCGCTCGAATCCGCGAACGAGTCGGCTCGCCTCAAGGCCGACACCGAGGCGAAGAGGGCGGCTGCCGAGGAGGACCGGGCACGAGCGCTCGAAGCTGATCGACGCGCGGCCGAAGCGGAAGCCGGAGTAGCCGAAGCCGAGGCCCGAGTAGCCGAAGCGCGGCGGCAAGCGGCCGAAGCGATCCGGCGAGCGGTCGAGGCCGAGGACGCGGCGGAGCTGACTCCGCGCCAGCGCCGGGTGCGGATCGTGGCCCGGATGGTCCTCGCGGCGTCGCCCGAGGACGTCCCGCTGGACGCGATCGAGCAGCGCCTGGGAGTGAGCACGAGCACCGCGTCGGGCACGAAGGCGGACGCCATCGCGCTGATCGAGGCCGGGTACGACCCGGCGGCCGGGATCGACCCGGAGGCGCCGTCCCAGCAGCAGCAGTAACCACCATCCGACACCACCAGTGAGAGCCAGCCCCGGCGTAGGGGGCTGGCTCTCGCTGCGACTGCCGGACGGACCGACCAGCAGACACAGCACCAGCCTAGGAGGCACCCCCTGATGAGCACCACCAACAACCGATGGACATCCGAGATGCTGCGGACCCCCGAGGGCCGCGCCATCCATCTCCAGCAGCGCCGTGCGCAGATCCAGCCCGTGGTTGATGACCTGCGGCGCCTCGCCCGCGAACTCCAGGCGGACCTGGCGGAGGACGGCCGCCTGTACGGGGACCTCCCGCTCCAGGACCGCCTGCGGGCCTGGCACACCGCGAAGCCGCTGTTCGACGCGGTGGATGAGCTGGAGAAGGCGCTGTCGATGCTGGTCGCGGGCAACAAGCGCTATGAGAAGTCCTACGAGAAGCTGCCCGAGAAGCGAGCCGAGAAGAAGGCGGCGAAGGAGAGGGCGGCCGAGGAGAAGAAGCGGTTGAAGGCGTCCGCCGGCCAGCCGCCGCAGATCGCGGCCCCGGCCGCCGGATCGGCCAGCACCTCGTCGGCGTCGCTCGCCGACATCCTCGGCCAGCGGCAGAAGGGGGCCTGAGCGTGCGGAAGTCCGCGAGGAGCCGCCAGCTCACCGCCGAACGCTGGGAGCGGCGGCAGGCCGAGGCCACCACCCCGCGTGCCCGCGCCATGGTCCTGATGGAGATGGCGCGGGCGTTCGCCGCCGACGACGACCCGCTGTGGGAGGAGCTGGTCGGCCTCCTCGCCGGTCGGCTGTCCCGTCTCTCTCTGTAACCGCATCACGTCATCATCACCGGCCCCCGCGTGTCATCACGGGGGCCCAGACGCGCGCACACGCGCGCGTAAGGCATCACACGGCGTCACGTCAAGCTGAACGAGAGGAGATTCGAGATGAGCGACGAGGAGGGGCAGGGGACGGTGCACCACCTGCCCCTGGTCCGCCTGTTCGGCGGCGGCGATCCGCCGCCGGACGCGGCACCGCCGCCGGACCTGCGGCCCCCGGACGGAGGCGACGGCTACCCCGACCTGGAGGTGCCGGACGCGACTCCGCCCGCCCACCTGTCGATGCCCGACGTCCCGGTCGGCGCCGACGACCAGGAGCACGCGGCGGTCAGCCCGTCCGGTCCGGCCGGGCCGGACGGCGGCCAGCTGCGCGCTACCGCCGGGGCCGCGATGGTGGTGGCCGCCGGGATCGCGGTGGCCGCGCTGCGCGGCGCCTGGCAGGTCGGCTCCAGCATCAAGGCCCGCGCCGAGCACTGGCGGGCCGCTCGCCGGGAGGCGGCCAAGGGCCGGGACGGCCGGGACGGCAAGGACGGGACGTCGACCGGGCACCGGTCGGGGGGTCTCGACCGCCGGGTGCCGTTCGGGCCCGAGTGGGGCCGGGGCGCCAAGGGCGGCGGCCGGGGCGGTAGTCGCTCCGGCGGCGGCCTCGGCGGGGGGACGTTCGGCGGGGGCCGCGGCTCCGGCCTCGGTGGCGGTGGGCGGGGGAAGCACGACTCCCCCGGCCGCCACGGCGGTGGCCGGGGTGGCGGGTTGGCCGGCCACGGTGCCGACTCCGGGCCCCGGGGCGGCGGTCGGGGCGGTGGTGGTCGTCACGGCGGCGGTGGTGGCCGGAGCGGGCACCGTGAGGGGCCCGGCGGCAAGCACGGCCGGGACCGCCCCGACCGGGCTCCGGACCGGCCGGACCGTCACCACGGCGGCGGCCGGACCGGCGGTCGGAAGAACGGCGGGGGCAAGGGCGGGGGCGATCGGCGTCACCAGGAGCTGGAGCGCCGCCTGGAGCGCCGCCGCCGACACCCGGACGCGCCGGTCCTCGACAAGGACAGGCAGCAGCAGAAGCAGCAGAAGCCGGGGAAGAAGGACGCCCCGCAGAAGGGGCCCAAGGTCGAACTGGGCAAGGACGGCAACAAGACCCAGAGCCAGAACCAGAAGAAGGGCGGCAAGAAGCGCAGCTCGCGTCGGGAGCACTCCCCTGGGGGGCGCCCGGGGTCCCGGCCGTGGGAGCACCGCAAGGGGCCGAAGTCCCGCAAGGAACGGTCCGAGAAGCCGCGCGGGGAACGGCTGCGGGATCGCTCGCGCACCGAGCCGCCGCCGCGCGATACGCCGTCCCCGGATGGCGAGTGGCTGCGGCCGCCGCCCGGCTGGACCGTGAACTACGAGGTGCGGGTCGACCGCGCGGACGGCCGCCGCAGCCGGGCCGCCGGCGCCCCGGCCGGGATCACGACCGGAGCCCGCGCCCTGCCCCGGGCCCCCGAGCACGGGTCGCCCCGGCCGACCGGCTCGAGCGCACCACCCCGATCGACAGCAGGAGGCACCACCGTGACCGCACCCGTACCGATGAGAGCAGCCGCCGGGGTTGGCACCACGCAGTACACCGACTCCGACCTGACTCTCGGCGATGTGATCGACGCCGACGCCGACATGGCCGAGGAGATCCTGGCCGGGGCCGACCAGGCCCGCGACGTCGCCGAGCGGTGCGAGGAGATGACCCGCCGCCTCGAGGACCTGCACGCACGGATCGTGCAGCTGAGCATCCCCGGGGTGCTGGAGCGGCTGGTCGTCCGGCTCATGGAGCAGGCCGATGTCGTCCGCGACCGGGCCGAGGCGGTGGCCGCGACGCTGCCCCGCGCGTCCGAGGCCATCGCCACCGCCGGGGCCAACGCCGAGGCCCGCCACGGGCAGCTGGTCCGCGCCACCGCCGATCACGGGCACGTCGCCCCCGCCGAGCGCGACTACCACAAGGAGTAGAGCCCATGGGAGAGATCGCACGACGTACCGGCGGGGCCATCGCCGCCGCTGGCGAGGTACTTGCCGAGGGCCTGCGGTACGGGGTCCTCACCGCCCAGCTCGGGGCCGCTGCCCTCGCCGTCCGCAACCTGTCCGCGAGCGTGCGCGGCGCCTACGACTACGTCGAGGGCTGCGCGGAGTCCGTCGACCGGCTCGCGGACCGCGCCGCCGCCCTGGCGGTGGACGACCTCACCACCAGCGAGCACCACGACGCCGCCGCCGTCATGCGATCGGTGCTGGACGAGGCCGAGGAGATGGCCGCAGCAGCCGAGGACCTGGCGGCTGCGTTCGAGGACGCGCGAGACGGCCACGAGGGCGACTACGGCCCGGTCGTGGCCGCCGCCCGGTCGATGCCCGACGGCATCGAGATGGCCGAGCGCGAGTTCTACAGCAACCGCTGACGACCCACCAGATTCACCGCCGAGGGGCGGCCCGCACCGTGCGGGCCGCCCCTCCCCCATTCCGAGGAGACCTGATGGACGACCTGATCGACGCCGCCCGTGACCTCGTGATCCGCACGCAGTGGGCGGACGTCGGCGCCCTCCAGCGCCGCCTCCGCGTCAGCTACGGACGCGCGCACCAGCTGCTCGACCAGTTGGAGGCGGAGGGCGTCGTCGGGCCCCGCCGGGGCTCCCTGGCCCGCGACGTACTCCGCACCCACGACTGAGAGGACTTGATCATGCATCCCCGAGTTGCGCGCGCCGCCGAGACGGTGCGCAACCGCACCGGACGGCTGGCCACCGTCGTCGGCGCCGGCGGCCTGGCGGCCTCGCTGCTGACCGGCGAGATGGTCGGCGTGACCGTGCTGGCGACCGTCACCGCGACCGGCGCCGGACTGGTGACCGTGGGCCTCAAGGAGGCCGACCGCGCGGTGCGCGGGATCGCCGCCGCCCTCTACGCCACCCCCGGCGTCACCCTGCTGGGCATCCTCACCGCCGTCCGCCTGGTCGACGGCGTCCACCTCTGGGAGGTCGCCGCCGTCGCCGGGTGGGCTGCGGCCACCTGGTGGCTCCGCCCCGCCCGCGCCGCGCGGGAGCTGCTGGCCGAGCGGATCGAGCTGCCGGTGCCCGAGGAGGTCCTGGAGGCCGAGCCCGAGCAGCAGCTGGTGGTTGAGCAGGTGCCGGAGACGCACCCGCTCGCCCGCTGGTGGCAGGAGCAGATCGCGGCCGAGGGCGGCGTCGCCCCCCACACCCGGCTCGTGGACCCGCAGCAGGTCGGGCCCGGCGCGATGCGCGCGGTCATCACCTCCACGATCCCGGGTGAGCCGGTGCCGGACATCTCCATCCCGAGGCTCAGCGCCCGGATGGACTTCCCGGCCGACCAGATCCGCATCGGCCCGGTCCCCGGCCGGGGCGCCGGCGTGCAGCTGCTCACGGTCGGCGATGCCCCGGCCCCGGTCCTCGACCCCGCGCAGGCCGCTGCCCGCGAGTGGGAGGCGATCGCCGCGGCGGCGATGCCCGGCACCGCCCTGGTCGACATCACCACCTACCCCACCGCCGAGAAGGAGATCGAGAAGTGAGCATCGTGTCCCTGGCCGACGTCGGCCGTCAGACGTCCGTCACCGAGCTGTTGCTGCGCACCCCGCCCGGCGGCGTCTCCCGTATCGACCTCGCCGCCCTGGCGGACAGCCTCGGAGTCGATGACCCCTCCCGGATTGTGCTCCAGCAGGCGTCCGGGGAGGCCCTGATCCGGATCTACCCGACCAACCCCCTCGCGCAGCTGGTGCCCGCGACGTCCGAGGACCTGGTGATGCGGGGCGGCCGGATCGTGGCCGGCCGCTACTACGACGGCGCCCCCGCACACCTGCGGCTGTACGACCCGGGCACCGGCAACGCGCAGAGGATCTGCATTTTCGGGACCACCGGCGCGGGCAAGAGCAGGTCCTTGCAGCTGTTCTTGGCGGCGTGCAAGCGCAACAACGTCGTCGTCCACCTCGCCGATCTGAAAGAGGGGCAGTCGGTGCCCGAGGCGGTTGGCAACGTCGCCACCCGGGTGACGACACAGCGCAAGGCGATCCTGATGCTGCGCGGGGTCGTGGCCGAGGCCAACGACCGGATGCGCCGCTACGGCGAGTTGGGCCGCAGCGGTTTCCTGCTCGGGCGCCCGGACCCGCTGATGTACGCGGTGCTCGATGAGGGCAACCGGCTGCTGGAGAAGGGCGCCCGGTACCGGGCGGAGGCCACCCGCCTGATCAGGGAGATCGGCCGCACCGGCCGCTCGGTCGGCGTCGGCGTGGTGCTCGCCGCACAGGCCGGCCACCTCGAGGAGCTGGGCGGCAGCGACACCCTCCGCAGCATGTTGAAGGAGGGCGAAGTCATCCTGCTCCGCTGGAGCAGCGGCATGATGCAGTCCCTCGTCGCGGACGGTCTGCTCCCGTCCGGAGTCCGGCTCCAGCCCATCCCCAAGGTCATCGGGGTGGTCAAGCGGATCCGCCGGTACGACGAAGCGCCGGCCGCCGGAGAGGAGCGGCCGAACTCGCAGGGCATGGCCTACCACCTCACGTCTGCCCGGCCCGACGCGATGATGCGCTGGTCCATGGTCGGATCCCTCGAGCCCTGCGAGGGCCACGACCCGGCGATCCTCGACCTGTACGGGCCCGGCGACGCCCCGGGCGACCCCATCGACCTCGCCGCGTTCGACTGGCGGGACGAGGACGAGGACGGCGGCGACGGTACGCCCGGCGGGAGCCGGTCCCCCGGCGGGAGTTCGCCCACCGGCCCGGCCATGGAGGCCGCTCCGCCCGTCCCGGCCGCGCCGCGGCGGCTGCCCGACCGGATCGTCCGCGCCCTGGAGGACGGCGGCCCGCTCGACGGCCCGGCGCTCCTGGACGCGCTCCATGCGGACGGCGGTCGAGCGGTCCGCCCCGGCTCCGTCCGCAACGCGCTCTCCGAGCTGCGCTCGGCGGGCCGCATCACCAGCGAGGGCGGCGTCCACTCACTCACCTGACACAGCGGAGGCCGGGAGATCGCACCTCCCGGCCCCGCACCACTCCACGCAGGAGCACCCCCAGCATGACACCCACCCACGCCCCCGCACGCCCACAACCGGCCGCCCCGGCGGCGGCCGCCGCCCTCGACCTCGACGCGCGGCTCGCCCTGGTCGACGCCGCGATGACGGTCCGTCTGGAGACCGCCCTGGTCCGCCTCGCCGTCGACGCCGCCGAGGCCGAGTCGGCGCCGGCCGACGCCGACACCACCGTGCTGCTCGCCTACGCCGCGAACCACCAGGCGCCCGTCGACCTCTACCCCACGCCGGTGGCCGCGCTTCTCCAGCGGGCGGCCCGCCGCCTCGAGGACACCGGCTGGTGCCGGGGCGCCACCCGCGACGCATCCGGCGCGACATGCCTGTACGGCGCCGTCCACGCCGAGGCCCGCGGCTCGCGCGGCCTCGAGGCGGACGGCCTCGATGTCCTCCTGGTCGCCATCCAGCGGCGGTTCGCCGCCGCCGCGACCATCCCGGCCGCGAACGACCAGCTGCTGCCGAACGGCGCCGCCGCCGTGCAGCTGCTCGACGCCGCCGCGCTGCTCGCCCACACCCACGACCTGTGACAGGAGGCCCGCATGGGCACCGCCATCGCCGCCGGCGTCATCGCCGTCGTCGGCACTCTCCTCGGCAGCATCGTCTCCGGAGCGATGCAGCGCCGCATCGCCCAGGACGGCCTCGCCGCGTCCGAGCGCGCGGCATTACGCCGCGACCAGATCGCCGCCGTCGCCTCCCTCGCGGCAGCCGCCGCCGACCACCGCCGCACCAGCTGGCACCGCCGCTGGCTCCAGGCGGACGGTGCCGACGAGCCGACCCTGATCGCCGCCGTCGCCGCCGTGCACGCCACCCGCAGTGCGATGGCCGAACCTCTCGCCCGCGTGCGGCTGCTGATCTCCTCCCTCGCCGTCCGCGAGGCCGTTGAGGAACTGGTCGAGGTCACCTTCTCGCTGCACGACTGCGACGACTTCGACGCGGCCCGCCTCGCCTCCATCGACGCGCACGACCGGCTGCTCGACATCGCGGCCGACGTCATCCGAGAGGACGGCCCCCGATGAGCACCCTCCCGACCTACGCCCCCCGCTGCGCCCCGGACGGCCTCATGACCCGCCGCCAGCTCCGCGCCGCCGGCCTCCGCCCCGGCGGGGCCGACCCCGTTGCGCAGATCGTGTGGCCGCGCTCCGGCCGGTGGGCCGCCCTGTACTCCGTCGCCGACGCACGGCCGGTCCGCCCCATGACCCCCGGCCGCTGGCACGCGGTTGCGGCCATGATGATCGCCCGGTCCACCTGCCCCCGCTGCCACCAGGTGCGGGACCACTACTACTCCCAGCGCCTCGGCTGCTGCGGCCCCTGCGCCGCCGACCTCGAGCAGGCCGCATGACCAGCCCGGCACTCGACTGGTCCGACTCCCGGCACTGGAACCCGGCCGGGCCCGCACCGTGTGTCCTGTGCGGGCGACCCGCCCACCTCCTCTCGGACCGAGGCCGGCCGTGCCACAAGACATGTGCGGAGGGCTGGCTCGCCGCCCGCGCCGCCGCTCCCGACTCCGGCGCCCTCACCGACGCCGCGTAACCCCAACCCCATCCAGCCCGTTGACCTGCCAGAACGGCAAAGGCCCGCACCTGATGGTGCGGGCCACTTTTCGGACTATCAGACCACAACGGCCACTTGGGCGGGTCGAGTCAACAACCGTCCCCCGCGTAGGGCATGATCGGGGCCACACAACTAAAAAAAGCGCGGGGCGCCTCTCGAACTCCTACATCCGAGTGACGCCCCTGCGTGAGTCCCTACCAAACAAGTTCGCTTTGGCCGGCGAGATCTGTAAGGACCCCCGCTTTGAGCAGCGTAAGCCATCTGGCTGGCGTGTCGCCAGCCGACCCGACGTATCCGTCGGCCCCGTCCACCGGGACGGCCGACACCCGCCGCACCTCTTCGCGCCGCCGCCGCGCCGCCCGCCACCGCGAGCAGGTCGCCGCCGCCGCGCAGACCTCCCTCCGCCTCCTGGCCGCCGCCGCTGGCGCCACCGACGAGGCCGACGCCGACGCCGAGACCGACGAGTCCCGCGCCGAGCGCGCCGCCGCCCACGCCGAGTTCAGGGCCCGTCTGCGGGCCGCTCGCGACTCCCGGGCCCGGGGCGCCGCCGTCGCCGCCGCAGGCCGCGAGACGGCCGCCAGCGGCCCCGGTGACCCCTCCCCGGCAGACGCTACGGACCCAACCGCACCCCGGGACGGCGGCCGTTTCAGAAACCAAAGAACAACGTTGGCCCCCCCTGCGGCGGATGTGGCGTCTGAGCTGGGCGAACGGCCCGTCAGCGGCAGTGAAAAAAACGGCGCCAACCCCGGGACGGCCCCCGACCCCGGGGCCAAGTACGAGCGTCCGAAGCACCGTCGCCAGCAGCGGATGCGCCAGCTGGACGACGCACGCCTGATCAGCACCCTCCCCAGCCTCATCCGGTGTGGCCGGGACCCTCTCGGCGGCGCGGTGACGATCCAGCAGCGCCCGGACGGGGAAGGCGGGTTCATCGGCCTGTTCAAGTGCGGCAGCGTGTGGGCCTGCCCCGAGTGCTCCCCGGTGGTCCGCGCCGAGCGCGCCCGGGTTATGGAGGCCGCCGCGCACGCCTGGACCGAGGCCGGCCGGGGCATCGCCATGGCGACGCTCACCTCCCGGCACGGGCAGTACAACCGGCTCGCGGCCCAGCCCAAGATCCGGTACGAGAAGGGCAAGCCGGTCATCAACGAGCTGACCGGAGAACCGGAAGTTGCCCGGGATGAGAAGGGCAAGCCGGTCATGATCCCCGGCCAGCTGGAGGCCACGGCAGCGGCCTGGCGCCGGATGCTGACCTCGACGTGGTGGCGGAACCTCCGAGCCCGGTACGACCTCGCCGGGGCGACCCGCGCGATCGAGGTCACGCGGGGGAACTCGGGCTGGCACACCCACATCCACGCTGTGCTCTGGTTCATGGACCCCGTGACGGATGAGATCGCCAAGCAGCTCCAGGGCGAGCTGTACACCCGCTGGGTGCTGGAGTGCGCGCACGCGAAGCTGGGCAAGCCCAATCGCGCCCGCGGTGTGCGCGTCGACCCCGCCCGCCAGGGGTCGGACGGCGCCGCCGACATCGCGAAGTACCTGGTCAAGGTCCAGGACAAGGACCCCAACCAGACGGACAGGACCGACGTCGAGCCGAACCTGCTGCACCGGCCGAACGCCAAGCAGGCGTCCCGTCTCGCCGCAGCGAAGGCCCGCCGCCGCCAGTACCGCGCCGAGCACGACCAGGCCCTGGCCGACTACCACCAGGCCATCAACCACTACAACGAGAACACCGGCGACGGGGCCGCCTGGTCCCGCTACCAGGCCGCCGACGCCCGCCGCCGGAAGGCCCGCGCCGGGCAGGCCGAGGCCGATGCCGAGATCGCCGAGATCCGCGAGGAGATCGGCCAGGCCGCCGCCTCCCGAGCCCTCGGCAACGAGCTGCTGCGCGCCGACACCAAGCGGGCCAAGCGGGCGGGCCGCACCTCCGGTGAAATCCTCCGGGACGCCCTCGCCGCCACGGCCAAGGCCCGCGTCCGCCTCCTGGACGCGCGCCGAGAGGAACGCGCCGCCAAGGACGCAGCCGTCTACGCCAAGGACGAGGCCAGGGCGAAGGCTCTCGCGCGGGCCGAGGCCGCTGCGGCCCGCATCCGCCGCGCCCTCGCCGACATCGGCACCGAGCGCGAGGTCCAGCTGTGGCGCGAATACGAGCAGGGCACGCGCGGACACCGCATGCTCACCTGGTCCGGGTCCATCAAGGACCTCCTCGCGGACCTCGGCGTCACCGAACTCGACCGCAACGCCACCGACGTCGTGACCGAGGAGGAGAAGGCCGGCCGCCCGCTGCTCCAGGCCGAGCCCGCACCCTTCCGGCAGCACGTGACCTCCGTCCCCGGCCGCCGGGGACAGGTCGCCGCCGCCGTTGCCGTCGCCACCGCCTCGGTCACCGAGGGCAAGGCCCTCGACGTGGCAGGCGAAGACGTCCGCACGGCCGCCGTCGCTGCGGCCCGCACCGCCGTCGCCGAGCTGCTGGAGGGCTGGGGCCTCGTCCGGGGTGCCGACTTCTGGGGAGACGAGGACGCGCGCTACGACCGGTCGCTGAACACCTCCACCGGCGAGATCGCCCTCACCGCCGAGACCATCACGCACGCACCGCTCGGCCCTGTCCCCACCACACTGCCCGCACCGCCACGTCGCCGGACCCGCTGGCAGAGCGCCGACGAACTGCACAGCACACAGGCCCTGCTCGGCATCCGCCCGCAGGACGCGGTACGCCCGGAAATGGCAGCGCGGCGTGCTGCCGGGCTGCCCGTTGCCCGCGACATCACCCGTGGGTGAATCCGGGGGCTGATCAGCGCCGCCACGCCGCTGGAGCCGTTGTCCCGCAACGGCTCCAGCGGCGCGGCCGATGAGGGCTCAGCACACCCTCAGCATGGGCAAAAGCATAGGTTCCGAATTCCGAATTCCGAATTCGGAGATGAATTGGTGACCTCTATGGTCACCTTATCCACTAACTTGCTCCGACGATTTCGGCGGCTCCCGAACGCATCCGCACTCGCCCGACTACCTCCACCACCCTCCCCCGCTGGCTACCCCACCCCCCCCAGTCCACCCCTGCTGCTGAACACCTCACCTGCCCCGCCCCGACCAGCACCCGGTGACTGCTCGGAGACCACACCCTCGCCAGGGACGTAGTGAGGGTGTGGTCTCCGAGCTGGCGGCGGATCAGGTGCTGGTCGGGGCGGGGAAAAGTGCTCCCTGGGGATCACCCCGGGAGCGGGCAGGGATCACTCTCCGGGGGGCCGTCCGCCGGGTGCCGTCCTGCTGTGTCGGCTCCGGAGATGTCCGGCCCCGGGGGCCCGCCGGCCGTCCGAGTCGTCGTCTGCGGTTCGCCCGTCCGGGTGCATGGCGTGTCCTGGTGTGAGGTGTCCCGGACGGTGGCGTCTCGTGCGCGCGGCGGCTGTGCTGACCGGTCGGTGTGCAGCTGCTCGCGCTGCTCCTGGTCGCGCTCGCCGACGCCTGGTTCGAGTGGCTTTGTCGGGCGAACGTGCGAACACATAAGACGTGCGAACATCGTGGTTCCCCGGCAGCCGCCCCGGCTGCGCTCATACGCTGCTGGGCATGACGGATCAGCAGTTGCTCGCGCGTGCGGAGCACGACACCGACTGGCATGTGTACATCGACTGCCCCGAGCAGGGGCCGTTGGGTTTCTGCGCCGAGCATGGCGGCGATGAGGTCGACCTGGAGACCGGCGAGTACCGGTGCGACCCGTTCGATCCGGACCTCGCCAGCCGGGTGTTGGCGAAGGCGGGCTGGCTGGCGGGTGAGTGGCGGCGGCCGGTCGAGGGCGAGGACGAGTACGCGGCCTGGGTCGCGCCCGTCGTGCGGGTGGAGGCCGTCTGATGGCCGACCAGGACCAGGCGGTGCAGCTGGTGTCCCGGGCCGACCTCAAGGGCGGCCTGGAGGCGGCGGTCGGCGAGCTGGCGTTTACCGCCGGCCAACTGGCGACGTCCGAGCCGGAGCATGCCGAGCGGCTGATGGCGACGGCCGAGCGGCTGCACGGTCTGCTGCACCCCGCCGCCGCCGAGTAGGCCGGCCACCCCGGCCGCAGGCCCCCGCGCTGTTCGGTGCGGGGGCTTCTTCGCGGCCGCGCTTGTGCGTTCGTGAATGCAAGAGCTTCGACCGACCGCCCCACGGTGTCTCGGGGGTGGCTCGGTGGGGTGGCTCGGTGGGGTGGCTCGGTGACGTCGTAGCCGGAGTGGTGCTGCCCGAACTCGTCGACATTGTCGACATCGCCGCCGTCGCATACCGAGTGTGTCGGGGGTTGCTTCGGAGGGCGGCGCGCGCTTCCGTGCGCCCTCGTTTCGTAACTCACGATCGCCTAGCCTGCTGGGCATGGGAGCACAGCAGACAGTGGTGGAGGACCCGGGCCGGGGCCGGGGGTGTGAGGAGTGCGGGGAGCCGATTCGCCAGTCGGCGACCGGCCGCCGGCGGCGGACGTGTTCGGACGCGTGCCGTCAGTCGCGCTATCGACGGGAGCGGGACCGGAGGGTGGCTCGGGAGGCGGTTGCGGCCGCGCTCGCGGTCCGCGGCCTCCAGGAGGACGGAGTGGTGATGGCCGGACCGGTCCGGGACGGGCACATCACGGCGGCGGACCGGTCCGGGACCGACCGCATCGTCTCCGGACCGGCCCGCGACGGCCAGCTCGTGCGTGGGGATGGCCGGCCCCGGCCGCTGCCGGTGGATCAGCCGCTGTGGTGACGGCGCGAATCTTTGAACCTGACGGACCGGACCGGGGCCTCCCCGGCGGTCCCGGCCGGGGAGGGTGGGGGGTTGCCCCCCCGGGGTGCGAGGTGTGCGACCTCCAGACCCGTACAGGACGGGAGCGTGCTCCCCGGCGGTCCGGTCTCCGGGCCGGGGAGGGGTGCTTCCCCACCGGCGCCCCCTTTGGAAGCTCACGCCGGGGGCGCGAGCTTCCAAAGGGATAACTTGCTCCGCCGCTTCGGTGGCATGTGAAAGCAGCCCCCGCACCGGATGGTGCGGGGGCTTCGTGCTGTCTCGCTCTACTTGGTCAGTCGGCGGCCTGGTGGGCTTTGGTGCGGGCCTGGTGGACGTCGGACTTACGGGTGCGGGTGCCGGAGTGGCTGGTGCACAGCTCCCCCGGCGCTGACCCGCACGCCGGGCAGGTGACGGTGAGGGCGGCCCGGTGGGGCTCGGGCAGCCCGGAGAGGTCCGGGTCGGTCGGCGCCGGTACGGCCACCTCCAGGGACTCGGATGTGTCTTCGGGGAGGACGTGTCGGCCGAGCCGCTGGTGGGCGGCCTGCCGGGTGATGCCGAGCTCCCGCCCGATCTCGAACCAGGTGACTCCCCGGGACCGGGCCTGCACGGTGGCCTGGTGCGCGGCGGTTCCAGCGATCGCTTCCAGCTCCCGCACGACGCGGAGGGCGACGAGAGGCCGCGCCTTGGCGACCTTGCCGAGCTGCTGGTACACGGTGAGCATCGCGTCGGCGAGCGGGAGCGGGAGGTCCCGGCCGAGCAGGGGCTGGGCGTGCAGCCCGTCCCACACGGCCAGCGGGCGGAGCTCGGTGGCCTCCCTGTCGTCCCAGGTGATCGGGTGCGGAGCCTTCGAGCGCCAGCCGCATTCGCAGCCGGCCAACAGGCCGGTGGCCCGCGGGCGGCCGTCGCGGCCGTCGTACCGCCACCAGGCGGTGCTCTCGGTGTCGCCCGGCGGCAGCTCGGCGCCGGCCGCGTCGACAGCGATCGGCATCCCCCGGTGTCCGACCAGTTCGGTCCCGTCGTCCCGTTCGCAGATCCAGCTCATCGCCCTCTCCTCTCCAGGGGTCAAGGGTTCTTGACATCCCGTCAGATGCGTCAAGGTTCCTTGACGGATGCTGGTCTGTCAAGGTTCCTTGACAGACCGGTCGGCCGGCTACCCGGCGGGCAACCGCGACAACCGAAGGTTGTCGGCGCCCGGCAGCCGGTCCCTTGCCGTCGTCCGCCGCGCCACGCCCACCCCTTCCGCGTTTTGTGACTCACGATTCGGAGAGCGGCCGGGCGGCGCTGGCCGCCGTCGTGCTGCTGCCCGGTAGCCGGCCACCGGCCGGTGGACTACGAGTCGGCGTGCGGGAGGTTCGCGCGGCAGCGTGGTCGTTGACCGGCGTTCTCGGCGGCCCGCAGCTGGCGTTCGGCGCCCGCCGCCCCCTACGTCAGTCCGGCGGTCCGCGCGTGCGAGACGGGCCGGGGGCCACGGCAGGCCCCGCGCAGCGGGGTGCGCGCTACGGCCACCCCGGCGGCGCGGTCGTCCCTCGGCGGCCCCGGCCCGGTGCGCCCGGCGGCGCATCCCCAGCCCGCCGAATAGGTGTTCGGTGACCGGGACGGCGCCGACCGGCCACCCTCCCTCCCTCGCTGCTGCCTTCGTAGTGACCCTGGCCCCGGGACGGCGGACAGGGCATGGGGACGCGATACGCCCGCCGCCCACCCTCCCGTGCCCCCGCCCCACCGGCCGGTCGCCGCCCGGTAGCCGGCCACCCGGCATCGGATTGGCGGGTACAGAACGAGGGTGGGCGGCACCGTTTTGGCGGGTTCAGAGATGGCGCTCTGACCTGGGGTGATACCTGTAGCACGCGTATCACGGGTGCGAGTGTTGCGAGTTGGCGCACGGGTGAGAGGGGTGCGATGGATAGCCTGCGGCGGGGCGGTCCGGCCGGGACCGCCAGGAGCTGGAGGAGGTAGTCGGCATGGCGGCTCAGGTGTTGGTGGTCGGCGCGCTGAAGGGGGGTGTCGCCAAGTCGAGGTTCAGCGTGCTGTCGGCCCTGTATCTGGCGTCGCTGGGGTATCGGGTGCATCTGATCGATGCGGACACGATCAGCCAGACGACCCACAAGTGGCAGAGGAGGGTGAAGAAGGCGGTGGCGGCGGCTGAGGAGACGGGCGAGCGGGTGCGGCCCTGGCCGGAGACGGTGACGGTCTCGCGGCACCCGTTCGACGACATCGACGACCACATCGGGGAGAAGCAGGAGGGTGTTGACCACCTCATCGCTGATGTCGGTGGTGGGCTGAGGTCGGTCTTCGAGTCGGCACTGCGCCGCGCGCACCGCCTGGTGGTGCCGATCGGGGCGGACTCGTCGGAGACCGAGCAGATGCCAGCCACCTGGCAGTCGGCGAAGGCCGCCGCGCGGGACTCGGTGGTGGGCGGTTTCGAGGCGTTCGTGTTGCTGTCCCGCACGGACCACGGCACGACGCTGCCGCGGGAGGCGCGGGAGGAGCTGGCGGGCGCCTACCCGCTGTGCGACAACGAGTTGCGCAAGAACGTCGCGTACCAGCGGGCCTACGGCACGGTGCCGACCGATTTCCTGCATGTGCCTGCGGTGCTGGAGGAGATCGGCCTGCTGAAGGGGAGGGCAGCCTGATGGTGAAGCCGACGAAGTTCTTGCCGGACCCGGATGACGAGGTGATCCCGGAGGTCACCCGGGAGACGCTGGAGGGCGCGGTGCCGCCCCCGCCGCCGGTGCCCCGGAAGGCTGGGAAGACGAGGAGGTCGTGGTACCTCGACGCGGACGTCGCCGACCGGTTCGCCGACTTGGTAGACGACATCCACCACCAGACCCGGATCCCCCGCCACCGGGTTATCAGCGCCCTCCTGACCGAGGTGATCGACCACGCGCCCACGGTGCAGAGGAAGCTCATGCGGGGGCAGCTGTAGCACCTCTCGCACGAGTACCACGCGTGCGATCAGTGCGACATGTGCGAGCAGTGCGAGGAGTATCACAGCAGGTCAGAGCGCATGAGTAAGGCCCCCACCGGGCGATCGGTGGGGGCCTTGCTGTGCGTGTCAGCGAAGCGGCGTTGACCACCGCAGAATCGTTGCGCCGCCTGCGACCTTGACCGCGACCTCTACGACGCGGCCGTCACTCAAATACACGGTTCGGAGTACCTGGGTCACCACGACATCGCCGGCGGTGAGGCCCAGGGCCAGCTTCTCCGGCTCGGTTGCCAGCCGAGAGGTCACCTCCTCGAGCACATGGTCTTGGGCGACGCCGAGACGTTCAGCAGCAAGCTCTCGGCTGCCGCCCGTGGATACGGGCTCAGTCAGTTCAGGGGTGACCGCGATGACGTAGGCCGGGTAGTAGGAGCTGCTGTAGTGCACGGGGACGTTGCTGCGGCTGACCACACGCCGACGCACGTGTACTGGTGTCCCGGGCGCCACATCAAGTCGAGGTGCGATCAGTTCGTCGGCGCCGATGGTGCCGATCTCCAAGATCCGCGACGTTTCACCGCTGCCCAATGCCTTCCCGGTCTCGGCGTGTCGCAGGACTCGCGCCGAGATGTTCTCGCTTGCCGGACCAGCGACGACTGTCCCCACACCGGCCTGCGGCAAGGTCAGTCCCTGCTGCTTAAGCACGCGGTATGCGCGATTTGCAGTCGTCTGAGCGACACCAAACCGGTCTCGGACATCGCGCAGCGATGGCATCCGCTCGCCCGGCTTGAGATGTCCGTCCTGAATTTGCTGGCGGTAGTACGCGGCGATCTCCGCATAGCCGGTGCCATCAGGCATCTCGCCCTCCTTCCTGGGGTTTCTGCTCCGCTCTCCAGAGCGGAGCGGTCTACCTAAGAGGCTAAACCAAGTAGACAGCTAGCGCTACTAGTAGCGCTAAGCGGGTGCAGTGGTCTACCTTGTAGGTGCACCACCCGGAGGGCAGCGCGTGATGGCGGCCCGATGGCAGTGGTCCGCGCATTCAGAACTGGATAGGGGACGCACCGCAGCCTGCACACGGGAAGAGCGGCCGTCAGTAAGGACAAAGCAGGCAACAGCGACAAGCCGTATGGCCCTGCCGCGCGGAGATCAGCACGCACTTTGGTCCGGCCGTCCCTTCGGGGTCGCGCGGACTCGGCACGCGCGGTGAGACAAGGGCGGAGATCGCGGGCCCCGGAGGCAAACAGCCGGTTCGAGTCCGGCTCGGGGCGCTGCGGCAGATTGCCGCTGGTCACAGGTCTGGAGATGCGCGCGGCTCCCGTGTGGAGACGGGAGCCGCGCGGGACCGTGGCCCCGGATCGCATGGAGGTGCGACCTATGCAGCACGGTATCGCGGAGATCGACGCGGCGGACCTGTCGGTGCTCCCGCTGGCGTGGATCGGCGAGGACATCGAGCAGGAGGACGAGCAGGACGGCTGGGCGGACGGCCCGGAGGACACGGTGGCGCCGATGTCGGACGAGGACTGGAGCCGGTTCGAGGTTCTGCTGGGGCAGGGCCTGGACGACGAGGTGAACGACGCGTGCGCGCTCTGCGGGTTCTGGTCCTGCAAGTGCCCGAAGTGATCGACCAGCAGTAGCTACAGCAGATCAACCCCTGCCCCGCCCCGGCCGATGGCCGGGGCGGGGCCTTTTCGAGCGAGGAGAAAGCAGATGATCCGGATCATCACGGCCGCGCGGCTCCAGGAGCTGCGGGACGCGGAGGCGGCCGGCGAGGCCGACGCGGCGGAGGCCGCGCGGTGGCAGGCCATGTACGAGGAGGAGCGCGAGCGGACGGCCGCCGCGCGCGTCTCGTGCGCGGCGGCGGAAGCCGAGGAAGAGAAGTGGCACAGCCGGACGACCCAGCTG
>NZ_JBHWJL010000080.1:0-19145 GCF_042731495.1 Streptomyces sp. NPDC059853 | reverse complement strand
GTGGCCGGGCCCGTACGCGGTACGCCCCAGGCCGGGGGCGCGGACACCGGCCGGGGCAACGGGATCACCGGCCGCCCGGGCTCCAGGACGGCGACCGTCCGCTGAGCGCCACCGCCCGTTCCAGCAGCGGGGCGTCCGGCGGTACGGGGACGGCCGGGCCGAAGCCGGTGCTCTCCCGCTCCGCCGCGTCCGCCGACTGCGCCAGCAGGGCGAGCGAGGCCCGCGCGGTCGCCTCGTCCGCCCGGTACGGCTGTCCGGTGGCGCGCGCCAGGTCCCAGCCGTGCAGGAACACCTCGTTCAGGGCCACGGCACCGGCCACCGGCGCCGGGAACGTGATCCCCCCGGCCTCGGTCTCGCCCCGCCAGGCGGCCGGTTCGCGCCAGGCCGCCACCAGTTCGTCCAGGTGCGTGCGCAGCCGCCCCCGCCAGTCGCCGGTCAGCTCCGGCCGGGGCGCGGCCGGGTCGGCCGGGTCCGTCCGCGTCGAGGGGCCGAGGTCCTTGCGCGCGGCGTCCCGGAACGCGACGGTCAGGCCCAGCAGATGCTGGAGCAGATCCCGCACCGTGTACGCCGCGCAGGGCGTCGCCGCGCCCAGGTGCCGCTCCTCCACGCCGTCGAGCAGTGCCGCGGCCTGCCGCGCGGCGGGTCCCAGGTCCAGATGTGTCTCCATGGAAGGGCTGACCGGGGCGGGGCCGGAAACTCATCGGCCGCTCCCGCCCCGTCCCCCGGCCGGCCCCCCGCGGTGTCAGCCGGCCGCGGGAGCCACCGACTCGCGCAGCCGGGCCGGCATCGGGACCCGGATCTGCCGGTTCTCGGGGGGCAGTCCTCCGCGGTGCCGCTCGATCTCCGAGAACAGCGCGTCGACGGCGGTGCGGCCCAGCTCGTGGTGCGGGAGCGCGACGGTGGTGAGCTTGGGCCGGATCCAGGTGGCGATGGGGTGGTCGTCGAAGGAGATCACGGAGACGTCGTCCGGCACCTTCAGCCCCGCCGCGTCGAGTGCCTGATAAGCGCCCAGGGCCAGCCGGTCGTTGAGGCAGATCAGGGCGCGCGGCCGGTCGCAGGACAGCAGCTCGCGGGTGGCCTCGTACCCGTACTCCGGCTGCCAGTCGGGGCACACCCGGCCGCTGGCGATCTTCACCGATTCCCGGGCGAAGACCTCGCGGATACCGGCGAGCCGTTCGGCCCCCGCGACGGCTCCGGGCGGCACATCGCGCACCCCGGGACCGGCGCCGATCAGATGGATGCCGTCCCGGTGCCCCGCGCCGAGCAGCACCCGGGCCGCCTCGCGCCCGGCGCCGGTCTCGTCGGGGATCACCGAAGGCAGGGGCGGGGAGGACCGGTCCGGCAGCGCGTTCAGCAGGACGGCCGGCCCTCCGGAGAGCACGGACGGCACGGCGAGGGTGCGGGTGAACATCGAGGCGAACACGATCCCGTCGACCCGCCGGTCGTGCATGGCCTGGAGCAGTCCTTCCTCCAGGTCCGGCTCGCCCTCCGTCTCGCCGATGAACAGCATGACGCCGCGCTCGCGCGCGGCCTCCAGCGCTCCCTTGATCATGTCGCCCGCCAGCCGGGAGGTCGCCACGGTGTCGGAGACGAATCCGATGGTCCGGGTCGTCCCGGTGCGCAGAGCGACGGAGACGATGTCCGGGCGGTAGCGCAACGCGTCGGCGGCTTCCAGGACGCGCCGCTCCACGTCGCGGGAGATCCGCATCTCCCGGCCCCGCCCGGAGAGCACCAGGGACGCGGTGGTGCGGGACACCCCGGCGCGTTCGGCCACATCGGTCATGGTCACCCGTCGCACTCCCACCGGAGAACCTCCCACGTATCGAGCCTGACAAGAACCTTGACATCTACCGGAACGGGGCGTAACACTAACCGCCGCTAACACGATTTAGCAACGGCGCAGGACATTCCCGCCCCTGGCGGTTCGTCCATGAAATCCACGGAGTGTGCGCAATGACGCGTTCCATCAGCCGTCGGGAAGCCGCGCTCGGTTTCCTCGCCCTCGCGGGAACGGTGGCCGTAGGCTGCGGTGGGCCGGGAAGCAGCGGCCCCGAGCCGTCGAAGCCCGGCGCCTCCCCCTCGCAGGCACCGGCCATCGGCACCGAACCGGTCACCCTCACGGCGTACTTCGAGACCGGCTTCCCCATGGCGCGCGCCCTGACGGAGGAGTTCACCCGGCAGTACCCCAACGTCACCTGGGACATACGCGAGGACCAGTTCGCGGTGATCACCCAGAACGCGCCGCGCGTACTCGCCGACGACCCGCCGGACCTCATGCGCCTCCCGCAGCTCTCCGAACTGGTGAGCAACGGTCTGCTGCTGGACCTCGACGGGTACGCGAAGGTCTTCGGGTGGGACCAGTGGCCCCCGTCCCAGCTGGAACAGCTGCGCTCCGCCCCGGAGGGCTCCCCGCGCGGCGAGGGGCCGCTGTACGGGATGGGCCTGAACTTCAGCATGACCGGCGTCTTCTACAACAAGACCCTCGCCGAGCGGATCGGCATGACGGCCCCGCCGGCCACGCTCGCGGAGTTCGACGACCTGCTGGCCGCGGCCCACGAGGCCGGGATCGTGCCGATCGTCCAGTTCAACGGCGGCGCCACCGGCGGCTTCGCGTTCCCACTCCAGAACCTCATGGCGGTCTACGGAGAGCCCGGGCCGATCAACGACTGGATCTACCAGCGTCCCGGCGCCACCATCGACACCCCCTCGAACCTCTCGGCGGTCGGCCATCTCCAGGACTGGATCCGGGCCGGGTACTTCGACCCGGACGCCAACGCGATGGAGTACGCCCAGATGATGGGCACGTTCCTGGCCGGTGGCGGACTGTTCATGTTCAACGGCGACTGGGAGTCCGGGAATCTGGACGCGGAGATGCCCGGGGAGGTGGGCTTCTTCGTGATGCCGCCGCGCGAGGCGGGCGGTCCGGTCGCCGCGATGTCCGCGCCCCTGACCTACGGCATCGGCGCCCACGCGAAGAACCCGGACCAGGCGGCGTACTTCCTCAACTGGGTGGCGACCGACGAACGCGCCCGGGAGATCGCGGTCGAGATCGGCGGCTCGCACCCGATGGGGCTGCCCGACGCGCCCATGCCCGAGGTGGCCGAAGGCACCGTCACCGCCCAGACGCTGGCGGCCGGAGCCCAGGTCTCCGGGGACAACGGCGCCATGGACTTCATCGCCAACGCCACCGGCTCCATCTACGCCAAGGGCTGGACCCCGCAGCTGCAATTGCTGTTCGCGGGCGAGCAGACCCCCGAGGGGCTGCTGGCGGCGGTGCAGCGCGAGTACGCCTCCGGAACCGGGAGCTAGGACCGGTGAACTCCCCGACGACGGAACCGGCGGCGAGCCGGACCGCCGCCCCGCCCCGCGGAGCCGGGCGCCGGGGCGGCGGCCGGCCGCCCGCCGGCCTCTCCACCCGGTGGTGGGTCGGCTGGCTGTTCGCCGCCCCGGCCCTGGCGGTCTACGCGGTGTTCGTCCTGTGGCCGATGCTCCTCACCTTCCAGTACTCGCTCTACGAGTGGAACGGCATCGGCGCCTCGACCTGGGTGGGGCTCGACAACTACCACCGGGTGTTCAGCGACCCGGAACTCTTCCGGACGATCCTCAACGCCTTCCGGCTCATCGTGTTCTTCAGCGTGGTCCCGGTGCTGCTCGGCCTGGCGATCGCCGCGACCATCCGGCGTATCGCCGCCAGCCGGCTCGCCCTGGTCGCCCGGACGGTCGTGTTCATCCCCCAGGTCATCCCCCTGGTGGCCGTCGGCATCACCTGGACCTGGCTGCTGTCCTCCAACGGCCTGGTCAACCAGGTGCTGTCGGCCGTCGGTCTGGGCGGGACCACCCGCGCCTGGCTCGGCGATCTGTCCACGGCGCTGCCCGCGGTCGGTGTGATGGGCGCCTGGGTGATGC
Source organism: Streptomyces sp. NPDC059853 (assembly GCF_042731495.1). Taxonomy (NCBI): domain Bacteria; kingdom Bacillati; phylum Actinomycetota; class Actinomycetes; order Kitasatosporales; family Streptomycetaceae; genus Streptomyces; species Streptomyces sp. NPDC059853. The sequence continues at coordinate 15,239 of NZ_JBHWJL010000080.1, read as the reverse complement.
TCGGTCTGTGCACGCTGCTGCTGCTGGCGGGCATGAGCAAGATCGATCCCGCCCTCTACGAGGCGGCCCGGCTCGACGGCGCGGGCCCGGTACGGGAGTTCTTCTCCGTCACCGTGCCCAGCCTGCGGCAGGAGATCGGCGTCTGCGTCACCGTGACCGTCATCGCCGCGCTGGCCAGCTTCGACATCATCTACATCTCCACCCAGGGCGGCCCGGGCAACGCCACCATGGTGCCCGGCCTGGAGATCTTCTACCAGGCCTTCTCCGACCGGCAGATCGGGGTGGCGTCCGCGCTGGCGGTGGTCCTCATGGTGCTGGTGCTCCTGTGCGTCCTGCCCGTCCAGCGGCTCACCAGGGAGCGGCCATGATCGTCGGCAAACGTGAAGCGTGGACGGGACGGCTGTTCCTCGTCGCCCTGATGGTCGTCACGATCGTGCCGTTCCTCAGCCTGTTCGTCACCGCCCTGCACCCGTCCGGGAGTTACCCCTCGGGCCTCCAGTGGCCGGACGACCCGCAGTGGGGGAACTTCGTCCGCGCCTTCGAGGCCGCCCGCATGGGCGAGCTGCTGTGGTCGAGCACGCTGATCGTGCTGGGCGTGGTGCCCGTCTCGCTGATCCTCGGCACCATGGCCGGGTTCGCGCTCGGCCATCTGCGGATGGCCGGCGGCCCGCTGCTGTTCCTGCTGTTCGTCCTCGGCCTGACGCTGCCGTTCGAGGGCATCATCACCCCGCTGTACTACCTGGTGCGCGACCTGGGGTTCCTCAACACCCGGTGGGCCATCATCCTGCCGCTGATCGGGCTGTACATGCCGTTCGCCGTCTACTGGATGCGCGCGCACTTCGTCAATGTGCCCACGGAACTCTCCGAGGCGGCCCAGCTCGACGGCGCGGGCGTCTGGCAGGTGTTCTGGCGGATCCATGTCCCGCTGGCCGCCCCCGCCCTCTCCTCGCTCGCGATCCTGCTGTTCCTGTGGACGTGGAACCAGTTCCTGCTCGCCATCGTGCTCGTCGACGATCCGGGGCAGCGCACCATGGCCGGCGCGCTCGGCGCCTTCCAGGGGCAGTGGGGCACGGACATCCCCCTGCTGTGCGCCGGATCGCTGCTGATCCTGGCGCCCACCCTGACCGTCTTCCTCATCTTCCAGCGCCGTTTCGTCTCCGCCCTGCTCCAGGGCTCAGTGAAGGGCTGACCGACTCATGGCAACCGACAACGGCACGAAGGCGGGCGCGGCGTGACCGATGTCCGCACCACGCGGTGGACCCGGGCCGACCTCGACCGGCTCGCCGACGACCCCGCCACCACCGCTCCCCCGATCGGCGCCACCGGCGCCCGGGTGCTGGCGGACCGGGACGTGTGGGACCTGTGGCCCGTGCAGGAGGAGGACGGCTCGCCCACCGTCCTGGACGGCCGGGAACTGTGGATGACGCTGTCCGCTCCCGCCTCCGGCCACCCGGAACTGCGCCACGACATCGCCCGGCTGTGGCTGCTCGCCCGGGCGGGCGACCGCTGGACGGACCTGGGCCCGGTGTTCCCCGACGGGGCCTCCCCCGGCAGCCGGGAATGGTCCGGGTGCGCGGTACGGCGCCCCGACGGCACGGTGTCGGTCTTCTACACCGCGACCGGTACGCGCGGGGAGCCACGCCCCACCTTCCATCAGCGGGTCGTGGAGGCCCGCCCGGCCCTGATCACGGCGGACGGGGCGGCGCGGCTGTCCCCGGAGGCGGAGCACCGGGTCGTGCTGCGCTCGGACGGCCGCGTCTATCTGCCCGCCGACGAGGTGGACGGCGGGCCGGGGCGGATCAAGGCGTTCCGCGATCCCGCCTGGTTCCGGGACCCGGCGGACGGGGCGGCGTACCTGCTGGTGGCCGCCAGTGTGCCCTGGGGCGACCGCTTCATGGGGGCCGTAGCCCCGGCCCGGTGGACGGACGGCGCCTGGCGGCTGCTTCCGCCGCTGGTCGTGGCCGAGGGCGTCAACCACGAGATCGAACGGCCGCATGTGGTCGTCCACGGGTCGCGCTACTACCTGTTCTTCTGCACCAGCCGGCAGGCGTTCCACCCGCCGGGCGCGCCCACCGGGCTGTACGGTTTCGTCGCCGACGCGCTGACCGGGCCGTACCAGCCGCTGAACGGCTCCGGGCTGGTGCTGCGCAACCCGCCGGAGCGCCCGGATCAGGCGTATGCCTGGTGGGTTCTCGGGGATCTGCGGGTGGTGGGCTTCACCAACTATCCGCGTACCGGCGGCGCCGATCCCCGGGAGCTGCCCGCTGCCGAGGCCCGCGCGTCCTTCGGGGGGACGGCCGCGCCGACGCTCCGGCTGATCCTCGACGGACCGGCCGCGCGGGTGGTGCCGGGGGCGGGGGCCTGAACTCCCCTTCCCCGGGGGCGGATTCCCGCTCCGGGGCCGCCCCGGGCGGGCCTCCGTCCGGGGCCCGGCACCACGGCGCCGGCCGCCCGTCATGCGCCGACCCGGCGTCAGCCGCTGAGCAGGCCCCATCCCCCGAGCCCGATCAGCACGGCCCCGGCGATCCGGCCGACCGTGCGCCGGAAGCGTTCGCCGCCCGGGCGGGCGGTGGTGCGGGGCAGCAGCAGGGCCCAGGCCGTGAGCCACAGCGAGACCATGACGGTCTGTACGGTGGCCAGCGCCAGGATCTGCCCGGCGAGCGGTCGTCCCGGGGTGAGGAACTGCGGGATCAGGGTCAGGAAGACCGAGGCCGCCTTCGGGTTGAGGAGATTGGCGAACAGCGCCTGCGGATAGGCGGACCGCAGGCGCCGGCCCCGTCCGGCCGGACGCGGCGCCCGGCCCGCCGACCACCAGGTCCACGCGCCGAGCCCGATGAGGTAGCAGGCCCCGGCCACCCGGACCACGGTGAACGCCGTCTGGGAGCTCATGACGAGCGCGGAGAGCCCGGCGACGGCGAGCGCGGCGTGCGCGTACAGGCCGGTGGCCGTGCCGAGGACGACGGGCACCGCCCGCCGCCGTCCGCCTTCGGTGACGTGCCGGATGAGCAGCGTCAGGCTGGCTCCCGGTGTGATGACCAACGGCAGGATCGCCAGGGCGAAGCCCGTCACGGGACGACGCGGAAGTGCGTGGTGAGCCGCGCGGCGTCGTCGAGGAGGTGGTAGGCGAGGGCCGGCGGCTGGTCGCGGTCGGCGGGCCGGTCGCCTTCCCAGGGCATCCGCAGTGTCCAGGTGACGGCGGGCGCCACCAGCAGCGGGCGGCCGGCGAAGACGGAGGCGGCGGCGGTGTGGGCGTGTCCGGTGAGGACGGCGGCGACCCGGGGGTGTGCGGCGAGTACGGCGGCCAGGTCGTCCGGGTTCCGGAGCATCCCGGCGTCCGGCAGCGGGTGGTGGAGGGCGACGGGCGGCTGGTGGAAGGCGATGAGCGCGGGGGTGTCCTGGTCGGCCGGGTCGGCGAGGACGTCCTCCATCCACGCCCGGGTCTCCGTCTCCAGCCGTCCCTCGTCCCGGCCGGGGATGGTGACGTCGCACATGAGGACGGTGACGCCGGGGAGGCGGTGCACCTGGTTGCGGGGCCCGAACGCCGCCTCGTACGGGGCGCGGACGTCGTGGTTGCCCGGACAGGTCAGCACCGGGAGCGGCAGTTGGAGGATCCGGGCCGCCTCGGCGTACTCCTCGGCCGTGCCGTGGTCGGCGATGTCGCCGGTGACCAGCAGGGCGTCGACGGGGCGCGGCAGGTCGCGCAGCTGCCGCACGACCCGGGTGGCGCGTTCGGTCGCCCGCTCGGTTCCGTCCAGGTGCAGATCGCTGATCTGGGCAAGCAGCAGCACGGCCGCCATCCTTTCTCACGGTAATTTTATGTTTTACCGTGAGGACCATAGACTGACCGCGCCGATGTCATCAAGTGAGCGGAGAGGGACGCGATGGAGGAGCGCCGACTCGCCCTGGACCTGGCGAGCACCATCCGGCACGACGGTGCGGGCGGCGTGGCCGACGACCTGGCCACGGTCGCCGGCCTCGCGGACTGGCTGTCCGGCCCGCTCGGCCGGCCCACCGGTGAGGTACGGGCGGACGAGCCGCTGCGACTGCGGATCACCGCCCTGCGGGCCGCCGTCCGCGCCCTGTTCGCCCGCGCGGTCAGCCCGGGCCCGCCGAGTCCGGCCGACGCCCACCGGCTGCTACCGCACGACGAGGCGCTGGCCCGCCTCAACGCCGCCGCCGCCCTGGAACCCGTCACCCCACAGCTGCGCTGGCCGGCCGGCGGCGCCCCGGCCCCCGGCGCGCTCCCCTCGGCCGCCACCCCTCAGGACCGGCTGCTGGCCGAGCTGGCCCGCGCCGCGATCGCCTTCCTGACCGGCCCCGAACGCGAGCGGCTGCGCGCCTGCACCGCGCCGCGCTGCGTCCGCTACTTCGTCAAGAGCCACGGCCGCCAGGAGTGGTGCAAGCCCTCGTGCGCCGACCGCGCCCGCGCCGCCCGCCACTACCGGCGGCGGGTCAGCCCTTCCGGATGAGCTCCAGGATCCGGGAGAAGCTGTCGGCGCCGTACCCGGCCGCCATCCCGCGCTCGAACAGCGTGGCGACCGTGGCCGGGAGGGTGGTGTCCACGCCCGCGTCCGCCATGGTGTGCAGCACGTGGTCGACGCTGGCCGCGCCCATGGCGAGCCGGTCCACGTCGCCGGTGTGGTCGCCCGCGTCGATCCGCCCGGCGTAGAAGGTGTAGAACCCGGCCAGCGAGTCGGAGGTGTCGGTCGCGAACGGCAGGATGTCGGTCGCGCTCAGCCCGTTGGCCTCGGCGAGGGCGATGGCCTGCCAGTAACTCAGCATCGAGGTCCAGAAGATGCCCATGTTGATCTGGTAGAGCAGCGCCGCGAGACCGGTGTCCTCGCCCCGGTAGTCGGCCACGCCCGCGAGCACTTCGAGCGCCGCCCGGTGCCGGTCGAACACCGCGCGCGGACCGCTGTAGAGGATCACCGACCCCTCCTGCCCGACCCCGGCCGGGGAGACCGTGACGCCGCCGGTGAGCTGCACGGCACCGTGCCCGGCGAACCACTGGGCACCGGCCCGGGTCTTCTCCGGGGTGTCCGAGCTGAGGTTGACGACCGTCCGCCCCTTCAGCGCCCCGGTGGCGGGCTCCAGGACGGCGTACACGGCGGCGTAGTCGGTGAGGCTGAGCACCACCAGCTCATTGGCCTCCAGCGCCGCCGCCGCGCTGGGGGCGAGGACGGCGCCGCGCGCGACGAGCGCGTCCGCGCGGGCGGCGGTGCGGTTCCAGAGGGTGACCGCGTAGCCCCGGTCGAGGTAGGCCCCCGCCATGGCCTGCCCCATGGGGCCGAGCCCGATGACGGTGACGGACCGCTGCTCCTGCCGGTCCCGCTGCTCCTGCTGCGTGCTGCTCATGCCGGGTCCCTTTCCCCTGACTAAAACGAGCGCTCTATTTAGTGCGCGGCCAGAACGTACCACAGCACTGGAACGAACGCTCTACTCAGCAGCCGGTACGGTGGCCGCATGCAGCAGACCAGCACCCGGGACCGGATCGTCGTCGCCGCCGCCCGCCTGCTCCAGCGCCAGGGGTACGTCGGCACCGGCATCAAGCAGATCGCCCAGGAGGCGGGCGCCACGCTCGGCTCCGTCTACCACTTCTTCCCGGGCGGCAAGGAGACGGTGGCCGTCGCCGCGATCCGGCACAGCGGCGCGGAGTTCGCCGACCTGCTGCGCCGTTCCCTGGCCCGGGAGGAGCACCCGGCCGACGCGGTCGCCGCCTGCGCCCGCGAACTCGCCACCGGCCTGCGGGAGTCGGGCTGGATCGACGGCTGCCCGGTCACGGCGGCGGCGCTGGAGACCCTGGGCACGGACTCGGAGATCCAGCAGGTGTGCGCCGACGCGCTGAGCCAGTGGGAGGGGCTGGTGCACGACAAGCTGCTGGCCGGCGGCTACCCGCCCGAGGACGCCCGCGAGCTGGCCACCACCGTCATCTCCGCCCTGGAGGGCGCCGAGGTCACCGCCCAGGTCACCCGCTCCGAGGCACCGCTGCTCGCCACGGGCCGTCAGCTCACCCGCCTGCTGCGCTCGTACGGGATCTGACGGGCCCGCACCCCCGGCTCACAGGGAGATGAGCCGGACCACCGTGACCGTCAGGACGGTGGCTGACACGACGTAGCGCACGATGGCCCCCGCCACCGTGGCGTCCCGGCGGTCCCGGTCGCCGCCGACCTCCGTGGAGCCGTGGCCGTACGGGTCGCGGGCGATCGTCGTCGCCATGGCGCTCTCGAACTCCGACCGGCGCGGCATCTTGCGCAAGCCGTCGTCGGCCGGCGGCGCGTAGGCGATGCGATGCCTCACCCGGCGCCGTGCCGCTCGGCCTCTTCCCGGGCCAGCCGCTCCATCGTGGCGTCGGCGTCCGGGTCGGGAACGGCCTCCAGCATCCAGTGCCGCATCACGGCGTGGATCTCGTGCACCCCGGCCTCGTTGATGGCCGTGTCGAAGTCGGCCCGGCGCTGCGGGGGCAGGGCGGCCCGGATGTCCGGAATGCTGTTCGGGACATCCACCTCTCTGCCCGCCACCCAGGTCTTCAGCGGTTCTGCCACAGGGGCAGCGTACCGCCCCGCCGCACTCCCTGACTAAAGTCAGAGACATGGACACCGCACAGATCGACCAGGTACGCCGCTTCAACCGCACCATCACCGAACGCGTCGGCGTACTCCACGACCACTACCTGGGCCGCGACCGCCCCATCGGCGAGGCCCGGCTGCTGTGGGAGATCGGCGAGCACGGGCGGGACGTGCGGTGGCTGCGCGAGCGCCTCGGCCTGGACTCGGGGTACGTCAGCCGGCTGCTGCGCTCCCTGGAGCAGTCCGGACTGATCACCGTGGAACAGCGCCCGGAGGACAAGCGGCTGCGCACCGTCCGCCTCACCGACGCCGGCCGCGCCGAGTGCGCCGTCCTGGACCGGCGCAGCGACGAGGTGGCGGGCGGACTGCTCGCACCGCTCAACCCGGCCCAGCGTGCCCGCCTGGTCGCCGCCCTGGCCGAGGCCGAACGGCTGCTGACCGCCGGAACCGTCTCCCTCGACGAAGTCGACCCCGGCCACCCGGACGCCCAGCACTGTCTGCGGTCCTTCTTCGCCGAGCTGAGCGAACGCCTGGACACCGGCTTCGACCCCGCCCGCAGCCTGCTCCCCGACGCGGGTGAACTCCGGCCCCCGCGCGGCGTCTTCCTGGTCGCCCGGCTGCACGGGACGCCGGTCGGCTGCGCCGGGCTGAAGCTCCCGGCCGACGCGCCCGCCGAGATCAAGCGCATGTGGGTCTCCCCCGCCACCCGTGGCCTGGGCCTGGCCCGCCGGCTGATCACCGAACTGGAGCGGCGGGCGGCGGCCCACGGGTACGACCTGCTGCGGCTGGACACCAACAAGGCGCTGACGGAGGCCATCCGGCTGTACCACGCCTGCGGGTTCGAGGAGATCCCGGCCTTCAACTCCGAGCCGTACGCCCACCACTGGTTCGAGAAGCGGATCGCCCCGGCCGGCCCGGCCTGAGCCCTTCTCCTGGCCCTCGCGCGCCGCCCGGGTCGCCCGGGCGGCGCGGACGTACGGGGCCGGCCGGCCGTTGCGGACCGGCCGCGCCGGCCGAACGGGGCACCCGGCGGCCGGCTCGCTCCGCTCCGTTCACCGGCACCACCGTGCCGGTCGCGGGAGGACCGTGACGGGCCGTCGGTGGCGGCCATCACGGTGGGGCAGGATGGCACGATGGCCCACATCGCGCTGTTCCACTCCGTGCTCGGTCTGCGTCCGGTGGAACGCCTCGCCGCCGACCGACTGCGGCGCGCCGGACATCGGGTGGTCACACCCGACCTCTTCGGCGGCGAGACCGCGGCCACCCTCGACCAGGGGTTCGCACTGCTCGACCGGGTGGGCTGGGCAGTGGTGATCGACCGTGCCCGGCGGGCGCTGCGGGAGCTGCCGGACGAGACCGTGCTCGCCGGTGTCTCCATGGGAACCGGCGTCGTCACCGAACTCTGGCCCGAGCGCACCGCCACCGCCGGTGTTCTGCTGCTGCACGCCCCGGCCGAGCTGCCCGCATCCGTACGCCCGGGCACGCGGGTGCAACTGCACGCGGCCGAACCGGACGACTTCGTCCCACCCGACAGTGTGGCAGCGCTCCGTCGCGCCGCGCGGGAGCGGGATGTCGCCCTGGACGTCTTCCGCTATCCGGGGGCCGGCCACTTCTTCACCGATGCTCAGCTCGACGACCACGACCCGGCCGCCGCCGAGCTGACCTGGCGCCGGGTGCTGGACTTCCTCGCGCCCGGCGCGGCGTCCGGGGACGCCGCGCCGTAGCCGTCCGGTACGGGGCGATGCCCGGCCGGACGGGCGCTCGGTGAACACGCCCGCGCCACCACGACGGTATCCGCCGCCCGCCTCTCGCGGCTCGCGGGAGTGCCCCGGGCCCCGGGCCCCGGGCCCCGGGCCCCTCCCACCGTCACGGCTCAGATCTGGTTCTCTCCCCCGTCCACGTAGACGTTGGCGCCGAGCATGAAGCTGCTCTGCCCGGAGGCGAGGAAGGCCACCACCCCGGCGACCTCCTCCGGGCGCCCCATCCGGCCGATCGCGGTGTCCGTGGCGAGGCGGGCGCGGGCGGCGACGGCGTTCTCCTCGCCCCCGAACAGCTCCGTGATCCCGGTCGTGTCGACCGGCCCCGGCGAGATGGCGTTGACCCGGACGCCCCGGCCCTTCAGTTCGTTGGCCCAGGTCCGGGCGAAGGACCGGACGGCGGCCTTGGACGCCGCGTACAGGCCGAATGCCTCCGTCCCGTTGTCGGCGGCGGTCGAGGCGTTGAGGATCACCGACGCGCCGTCGTTGAGCAGCGGCAGCGCCTTCTGCACGGTGAGCAGCGTGCCCCGTACGTTGACGCCGAACACCCGGTCGATCTGCTCCTCGGTGGTGTCCTCCAGGGTCGCGAACAGGGCGGTCGCCGAGTTCGCGAAGACCACGTCGAGGCCGCGGCCCCGGGCGCGGACCGCCGCGTACAGCCGGTCCAGGTCGGCGGGGTTCGTGATGTCCCCGGGCACGGCCGTCACCGATGCCGCGCCGATGGTCTCCACGGCCGCGGCCAGTTCGGGCTCACGCCGCCCGATGATGAACACGTGCGCGCCCTCGGCCGCCAGCCGTACGGCGCTGGCCAGGCCGATGCCCGTGTGGCCACCGGTGATGACGGCCGTCTTGCCTTCAAGCTGCCCCATGCGACTGCCCTCCACAGATATCTGTACCGATCGGTACTGAAGGAGAACGTAGCACATCAGAACCGATCGGTACGGAAGAGGTAGGCTGAGCCCATGGAGACGCGACAGAAGGGGCCGATCGGCCGCCCGCGCGGGTTCGACGCCGACACGGCGCTCGAAGCGGCCATGCGGGTCTTCTGGGAGCAGGGCTACGAGGGCGCCAGCCTCACCGACCTCACCGCCGCCATGGGCATCACCCGCACCAGCATGTACGCGGCCTTCGGCAACAAGGAGGAGTTGTTCCGCAAGGCCCTGGACCGCTACACCGAGGGCCCCGCCTCCTATGCGGCCCGGGCGCTGCGGGAGCCGACCGCCCGGGGCGTGGCCACCGCCTTCCTGAACGGCGCCGTCGAGCTCTCCACCCGCCCCGGGTGCCCCGCCGGCTGCCTCGGCGTCCAGGGCGCCCTCGCCGCCGGGGAGTCCGGGCGCACCGCGCGGGACACGCTCGCCGACTGGCGCAACGGGGGCGTCGGCCTGCTGCGCGACCGGTTCCGGCAGGCCGTCGACGAGGGCGATCTGCCCCCCGGCACCGACCCCGGACGGCTCGCCCGCTACCTCATGACCTTCGCCAACGGCCTCGCCGTCCAGGCGGCGAGCGGGGCCACCCGCGAAGACCTCCAGCACGTGGCGGACATGGCCCTGCGCGGCTGGCCGGGCAGCGGCTGAGAACCCGTTCCCTGTGCCCGGTCGGCGGGCGGACCTCTCCCCGCTAGGCGGGACCGGGCCCCGGCTGCTGGAGAACTCGCCGCCGGATGAACACCGTCCCGCCCAGCACAGCGCACAGGGCGAACACATAGGCCGCGAACGCCCAGGACTCGGGCTCCCACGAGGTGATCGTCATGAGCGTCACCCCGGCACCGATGCCGACCAGGACATAGAACAGCAGATTCTCCGAGTACGGATCGCGCCAGGCTTTCACGAGCGTCGGCAACGCCGCGGCGGCGTCGGCCACGACGACGCACACCACCGCCAGCGGGGCGTGCTCCAGCACCAGCCACACCACGAGCGCGACGGCCGCGACAGCCGCGCAGACCTTGTCGAAGCCACTGATCCGCACCAGGATGTGCCGGGTCAGCAGCCCACACGCCACGACCGCGACCGGCCCGGCACCCGCCGCCAGCGTCTGAACAGCCGGCAAGCCGACACCGGCGTCGAGCTGCGCGGAGAACCCGATCAGCGGCACGGCCGCCCACAGCGCCCACGTCACCACATTCGGACGCGCCGCACCCCTCGCGGTCGCGAAGGCATACCGGACGCTCCCCGCCAGGCCGAGCACCGCGCTGAGGAAAACCCACTGCGGATCCAGCATGCGAGTCTTCCACCGCCCCACGGCACGAGCACCCGGAGTCACCGCAGCACGTCGGTCGCCACCTGATGCGGTGATTCCACCGCGAGAAGGACCTCCGGCACAACCCCGGGCCCGGGAACAGGTTCTGACGGACGGGCCCGGGAGGCGCCGGGGCGGCGGACGGCGGGCGGCGGGCGGCGGACGGAGCGGCGGAGCGGCGGACGGAGCGGCGGAAAACGCTTCGACAACGGCGTCGGCACCCGGGATCCTGGCCCGCATGCCACCGTCACAGGAAGAGATCTGGGACCACGAAACGGCACGCACCTACGACACTCCCGGCACCGGCATGTTCGCACCCGAGGTCATCGAGCCGACGGTGAGCCGCCTCGCCGGACTCGCGGACGGCGGGCCGGTACTGGAGTTCGCGATCGGTACGGGACGGGTCGCCGTCCCGCTCGCCGAGCGCGGGGTACCGGTCACGGGCATCGAACTCTCCCGCCCGATGATCGAGCAACTGCGCGCCAAGGTGGACGCGGACACCATCCCGGTCACCGTGGGCGACATGGCCACGACGACCGTGCCGGGCACCTTCCGGCTCGTCTACCTGGTGTTCAACACCATTTCCAACCTCCTCACCCAGGCCGAGCAGGTCGCCTGCTTCCGCAACGCCGCCCGCCACCTGGCACCCGGCGGACGGTTCGTCATCGAACTGTGGGTGCCAGAACTCCGCAAGCTGCCGCCGGGCCAGCAGGCCATGGTGTGCAACACGGAGAGCGGGTACATCGGCCTGGACACCTACGACCCGGTGCGCCAGCACGTCGTCTCGCACCACTTCCGGTTCGGGGAGGGGCGGGAAGCCCGCCTGTTCCGCAGCCCGCACCGGTACATCTGGCCGGCCGAACTCGACCTCATGGCCCAGCTGGCGGGCTTCGAGCTGGAGTCACGCCACGCGGACTGGCGGGGCGGCGAGTTCACCGCCGAGTCGCCCTCCCACGTGTCGGTGTACCGGCTCCAGGGCTGAGCGTGCGCCCCGGTCGGGGAGTCGCGGACCGCCCGCGCGGCGGTCTGAGGATCACCCCTCCAAGAGGTGGTCGAACTCCCCGGCCTTGGCCGCCTGGAGGAAGGCGGCCAGCTCAGCCCGCGTGTAGCGGAGCGGGGCAAGATCCGGGCGCTTGGAGTCGTCCATCGCGACACCGCCGTCTATCTTCATCAGGCGGACGCAGGCGTCGGCGTTCGGGGAGCTGAGGCTGGACTTGATCCACTCGCCGGACAGCGGGGCTGCGTACAGTTCGGTCTTCGGGTCGGTCATAGCGCCTTCTCAATCTCTTCCATGAGTTCAACTGTCTCTGCGGTACTCAGTGCCACTTCAGCCAGGTCGCTGAAACGCCGACGCATACGCCTGACCTCAGCTGGGTCTGCAACCTCACCGTCACCACGTGGCATCTCATGGATGGCCACGATCTTGTTGTGTGTTCCGGGAAACCTGAACACGTTGAAAGGCGCACCGGCAGTCGCCCCCGCTCCGGCGGAGAAAGGGATGACTCGCAGGCTGACATTCGGCCGCTCAGCCATCTTGCGCAGGTGTTGGAGCTGGCCACGCATGGTGTCCGGCCCTCCGACCACCGGGCGCAGCGCTGACTCCAAGAACAACGCTTGCAGTGTGACAGGTTGGCTGCGGGTCAGGATCTGCTGCCGCCGCAGTCGCGTCTCCACGAAGAGTTCGCGATGTTGCCTACTCTCATCCTTCTGGCCGAAGGCAGCCAGCGCCTCGATGTAGCCCTTTGTCTGGAGCAGCCCCGGCACGTAGGTCCCCGAATGCACCCAGAGCGTATCGGCGGCGTCTTCGAGAGGGAAGATCCGCCCGAACCCGCCGGTGATCAGGCTCCGATACTTCGGCTCCTGCCACCACGACCGGTCGATCGACTTGCCCGTCCGGATGGTCGTCAGGATCTCGGTGCGCTTGGGCTCCTCGACGCCGTAGACCTTCAGCATCCGCTTCAGCAGGGTGTCGTCCGGCCAGCGTTTGCCGCTCTCCACGTAAGAGATCTTGTTCTGCGAGCACTTCAACTGCTTGGCGGCTGCCGTCTGCGTCGCGAAACCGGCCTCCAGACGGAGGCGGCGCAGTTCCGCGCCGACATCCCGCTGGATCGCCAGTGCGCTGGTGTTGACGCTCGTCGACACGGTTCTCCTTTTGCGTTCGTCGAACCCCACCACGCGTCAGCCTAGCGCGGCGTACCTGGGCTCGCGGCCCCTAATGGGTGAATCCGCGCGACTGTCTTGCATACTCACGCGGATATGCACAACACTCCTCTGTGTACGCCCCGACACCATACCGTCGCTGGGCGTGAGCCCTGATCGTGCGCGGTCGGCCGGAAGGAACTCCCCATGCTTGAGCGCGGATTCGTGTTGGCTGTCGGTCGGTACCCCTGCGTCGCGGCGTCCGTCCGCCGTGCCCGGCGGATAGCGGTGGAGGCGTACGCGCCCTTCCCCACCGTGGACCGGGACGCCGTCGAACTGCTCATCTCCGAACTGGCCACCAACGCCGTCCTGCACGCCGCAGGCGACTCCTTCGACGTGCTGTGTCACTCACCGCTCGCCGGCACCGTCCAGGTGGAGGTGCACGACCGGTGCCCGGCCGTTCCGGTGCGGCGACAGGCGCACGCCCAAGACGAATCGGGGCGCGGTCTGGAACTCCTCGATCTGCTCGCCGCCCACTGGCGGACCGAGCGGACCGCGAACGGCAAGAGCCTCATCTTCACTCTCCGGGAGGGCCCGTGTTCGATCCCCTGATCCGCACGATCGTCGTCAACGGCACCGACATCCGCGTCGGGGACGTGGTGGCGGTCGGCGGTATCCCGCACCGTATCCGGGAGTTGCGGGAGGTGTATCCGTCCCGCAAGAAGCTCACCTTCGAGGACGGCAACACCTACGTCCTCGGCAAGCTGCACACCATCGAGGTGACCCGCCGCTTCCCGCCTCTGCGACGGGTGCGGTGAAGGTGCCGGAGGGGCCGCAGTTGTTCGCCCGTACCGGTGTGCTCACCTGCTGGTGGGAGAACGGCCTGTGCGTGATGTGCCGCCGGGAGGGCGTCCCGGTCATCTGGCTGGGGCCGGTGATCCACGGTGCCCGGCACGCCCCGTTCTCGTCCTGCGAGCCGTGCACCGGCTGGCTGGTGCGGTACGTCGGCGGCTACGACCACGACGCCCCGGCGGAGCCGACCGTGTACGGCACCGGGGAGTTACGGCGGCCGACCGCCGAAGAGCTGGGCCTGCGCGTCGTGGTGACCGCGCTGACCCTGCTCACGGCGGCCGGGGCGGCCGGGTCGCTGTGGCTGATCTTCTCCGGCCGCCCCGGGTAGCGGGGGTGTACGGTGCGTGCCGCGCCGCTCAGGGGAAGCGGACCGTGACGGTCAGCCCGCCCTCGGGGCCGGGCTCGGCCGTGGCCCGGGTGCCGTGCGCCGCAGCGATCGAGCGGACGATGGACAGGCCGAGTCCGTGGCCGGTGGTGCCGGTGCGGTCCTGGCCCAGACGCCGGAAGGGTTCGAAGAGTTCCGGGATCCGGTCGGGCGCGATGGCGGGTCCGGTGTTGGTGACGGTCAGGGCGCGGTCGGCGACCGCGACCCGGACCCGGCCGCCGGGACGGTTGTACTGGATCGCGTTGCCCACGAGGTTGGTCAGCAGGTGCCGCAGCAGCACCGGGTCCCCGACGACGGTCAGCGGCGGGCCGTCCACGGTGACCGTCACGCCCGCCGCCCGGGCCGGCTCCGCCAGTTCGGCCGTCACCTGGCGGGCGGTGTCCGCCAGGTCCACCGGTTCGGTCGCCTCGGTGCCCCGGTCGCTGCGGGCGAGCAGCAGCAGCGCGGTGATCAGCCGTTCCGCCTCCCGGTTGGCGGTCAGCAGGTCCTCGCGCACCTCGGCGAGGCCCTCCGGCAGCGGGTCGGCCAGACCGATCTCCAGACTCGCGCGCTGGACCGCCAGCGGGGTGCGCAGTTCGTGGGAGGCGTTGGCGACGAACCGCCGCTGGCTCTCGAAGGACCGCTCCAGCCGGTCCAGCATGCCGTCGAAGGTGTCGGCGAGCCGGTGGAGTTCGTCGTCCGGCCCGGTGAGCGCCAGCCGCTGGTGCAGATTCTGCTCGCTCATGCGCCGGGTGGCCTCCGTCATCGCCGCCACCGGCCGCAGCGCCCGCCCGGCCAGCCACCAGCCGAGCAGCCCGGCCACCACCGCCATCAGGAGCAGGCCGACCGCCGACCACAGGACCATCTGCCGCAACGCCGCGTCCTGGACGGCCTGGACGGTCTGGTCCAGCTGCCGGATCGCCAGGAAGTCGTCCCCGCCGCCGGACTGCGCCACTCCCGTGGGCAGCAACTCGCTCTCCGTCGCTTCCCCGGTGTCCTCCCAGCTGCCCCGGGTCACCTCGATGCCCTTGGCCTGCTCCGCCGTCCCGTACCGGGCCAGCAGCACCACGAAGGCCAGCAGCCCGGTGCCCGTCAGCAGGAACAGCCCGGCGAAGGCCAGCGCCAGCCGGGCGCGGAACGGCCGGTTCCGGATCAGCCGCACAGCCGGTACCCGTCGCCGGTGTCGGGCGCGATGGTGCCGCCGTCGCCCAGTTTGCGGCGCAGCCGGCTGACCACGGCACGGACGGCGCCGGTACGGGGGTCGAGGTGTTCGTCCCACAGGGTGCGGACCAGTTCGCCGTGCGGCACGGCCGCGCCCCGGGCCTG